>DASSWY010000133.1:0-11975 GCA_035704325.1 Microcella sp.
GGCAAGCTCGCCTTCGAGTCCGACGCACTCACGGGTCTCGTCGGCGATGAGGCGACCGGTGCGAACATCGTGAAAGTCGCGATCGACGCGCCGCTGAAGCAGATCGCCCTCAACGCGGGCCTCGAGCCCGGCGTTGTCGCCGACAAGGTGCGCCACCTCGAGGTCGGTCACGGCCTCAACGCGGCCACCGGCGAGTACGTCGACATGCTCGGTGCCGGCATTGCCGACCCGGTGAAGGTGACCCGCTCGGCGCTGCTCAACGCCGCGTCAATCGCTGGCCTCTTCCTCACCACCGAGGCCGTCGTCGCCGACAAGCCGGAGAAGAACCCGGCCCCGATGGGTGACCCGTCGGGCGGCATGGACTTCTAAGTCCCGCGCACAGCGACAGCAAACGGGGCGGTTCCCTTCGGGGAGCCGCCCCGTTTCGTGGTTAGCGCGCGAACATCGCCGCGGCCTGCTGCTCGATCTCGGCGTACTGGCGGCCCGCCTGCCCGAGTGCGTGATTCAGCGCCGCCAGGTTCTGCTCGAGTCGCGAGTACGTCGCCATCCACTCGGCAACGAGGGTCTGGAAGGCGCTGGCCGCACCGCCCTGCCAACTGCCCTGGAGGGCGTTCAGCTGGCTCGTGAGGCCCGCGCACTCGGCCTGCAGGCGGCCGATCGTGGCGGTGGTCGTTGAGGTGGCGCTGAGCAGCGCATCGGCGTCGACCTGGTATCGGGTCATGGTGGTGTCTCCTCGTCTCTGGGGCGCACCGTGCGCGCGCCCGTGCGAGGCACCGTATGACTCTGTGATCGGGCGACGGGCCGCTAGACCTCGACGGTCTCGTCAGTGGCGCGCTGGGGCGGGTTGGGGAGGAGGGGCAGAGATACCCGGAAGGTCGCGCCGCCTCCGGGGGTGTCAAGCACATCGACACGGCCACCGTGGTTCTGCACGATCGACGACACGATCGCAAGCCCCAGCCCCGAGCCCCCGGTGTCGCGGTTGCGTGACGAGTCTGCTCGGAAGAACCGGTCGAAAATCTTCTCTTTCAGCTGCGCGGGAATGCCCTCACCGTGGTCAACGACCGCAATGGTCGCCAGCCCCGCGGCCTCATCTGTGCCGATGGCGAGCTCGATGGGGCTGCCAGCGGGGGTGAACCGCAGGGCGTTGCCGATGAGGTTCGTGACGACCTGGCGCAGTTTGTTCTCGTCGCCCTCGACGACGGCGCTCACCGGAGGCAGTTCGGGCACCTCGAGGCGACCCAGGATCTCGGGCGCGTTCGTCGACGCCGCCCCGCCGCGTCGCTTGGGTCGCAGCCGCGCCAGGGCCGCGCTCGCGCGTTTCCGCGTTCCCGCTGCGGTCGCGGCGGCATCCTGTTCGTCGTGTGGCGCGAGGTGCGCTGTGGATGCGCGACGATCGTCGACAACGACGGTCACCTCGCGGTCGGGCGAGCCCGCCATCGCGTCGAGCGCGGCGTCGCGGGCAAGCGGCACGAGGTCGACCGGTGACTTCTCGAGCGGTCGTTGCTCGTCGAGACGGGCGAGCTCCAGCAGATCGGAGACGAGCGAACTCATGCGCATCGCCTCCTTTTCGATGCGCTCCATCGCCTGCGCGACGTCCTCTTCTTTTTGAATCGCGCCCATGCGGTAGAGCTCGGCGTAGCCGCGGAGCGAGACGAGGGGGGTGCGCAGTTCGTGACTGGCGTCGCCGACAAAGCGGCGCATCCGAGAGATGGTTTCGGCGCGGTCGGCGAACGCGCGGTCGATGCGCGAGAGCATCGTGTTGAGTGAGCGGTTGAGGCGCCCGACCTCGGTGTTCGGCGTAGCCCCTGACAGGCGCTGGCTGAAGTCGCCACCGGCGAAGCGCGCCGCGGTCGCTTCGACCTCGCGCAGTGGTCGGAAGGTGGTCGTCACGAGCAGGCGCGTGATCGCGGCGGAGAGGATCACGACGACGAGGCCGAAACCTAAAAAGATCGAGGCGAATGACCCGATCACGCTGTTCGTGTCGCTCAGGTCGGCGCCGATGACGAGGGTCGCTTGCTCCCGATTGCCCGGGTCGCCCTCGGTGACAACGGTCAGCGGGAAGGTCGCGATGCGCCACTGCGTGGTGCGGTTCTCGCTGGTCAGCGTGACGCCGCCGTCGAGGGTAGCCACGTAGCTGAGCGTGAGGCGCGAGACGTCGGGGGCCTGCTCTCGACCGCCCGACCCGACATTGTCGTCGATGATCGTGCCGTCGGCGGCCACCGCCCCGAAGTAGAACGGTGACGAGAAGATCGACGGGGTGAGCGTCGAGAAGTCGTCGAACTGGTCGGCCGAGAACTGCGCGCGTTCGCCGTCTGGCGTGGCGAGCAGCTCGCTGACCTCGTCGGCGGCGGTCGCGATCGCGCGGTCGACCTCGTCGACGAGCGTGCGCTGCAGGGTGGTGAGGGTTCCGGTGCCGACGACGAGCAAGCCGAAGGTCACGACGAGCACTGTGACACCGGTGATCTTTGAGCGGAGGGAGATGCCCTCCCACCACTGACTCAACTGCTCATGCATAAGGATCGGCGCTAACGGCGGCCGCTCCCGCCACTACTTCGACGCTTTGAGCATGTACCCGAAGCCGCGCTTGGTCTGAATGAGCGGCTCGTCCGTGTGCTGGTCGAGCTTGCGGCGCAGGTACGAGATGTAGCTCTCGACGATGCCGGCATCGCCGTTGAAGTCGTATTCCCACACGTGGTCAAGGATCTGCGCCTTTGACAGCACGCGGTTGGGGTTCAGCATGAGGTAGCGCAGCAGCTTGAACTCGGTGGGGCTGAGCTCGATGACGACGTCACCCACGGTGACCTCGTGCGTGTCCTGGTCCATCGTGAGCTCGCCAGCGCGGATGATCGCGTCGTCTTCCTCCTGCATCGTGCGGCGCAGGATCGCCTTGATGCGCGCGACGATCTCGTCGAGGCTGAACGGCTTTGTCACGTAGTCGTCGCCGCCGACGGTGAGACCCATGATCTTGTCGTCGGTGTCGTCTTTGGCGGTCAGGAAGAGGATGGGGCTCGTGTACCCGCTTGAGCGCAGACGCTTGGTGACGCCGAAGCCGTTAATGTCGGGCAGCATCACGTCGAGGATGATCAGGTCGGGCTCTTCTTCGAGCACCGCCGAGATGGCCTGGGCCCCGTTGCTGACCGCGCGCACGGCGAATCCGGCGAACCGCAGGCTCGTCGTCAGCAGGTCGCGAATGTTGGGCTCGTCGTCGACGATGAGAATTTTGGGTCCGTCAGCCATGCGGCAAGTATCTGCGCGTGCACTGGGGGTTTCCTGAATGCCGCGCCGATGAGGCCGGGATGCGCGGTGCGTGCTCGGTGGGTTAGGCCGCGTCGTCGAGGCGGTGCGCGTCGAGAATCTCGTAGCTGTAGCCCTGCTCGGCCAGGAATCGCTGCCGGTTCTGCGCGAAATCTTGGTCGACCGTGTCGCGGGCGACGAGGGTGTAGAAGCTCGCGGGGATTCCGCTCTGCTTCGGTCGCAGCAGGCGCCCAAGACGCTGCGCCTCCTCTTGTCGCGAGCCGAACGAGCCCGACACCTGAATGGCGACGGTGGCCTCGGGCAGGTCGACCGAGAAGTTGGCAACCTTCGAGACGACGAGAACCGGGGTCGTGCCGTCGCGGAATTCCTGGAAGAGCCGTTCACGTTCATCCACCGGCGTCGCGCCGGTCAGTTGCGGCACGCCCAGCTCCTCGGCAAGCTCGTCGATCTGGTCGAGATACTGCCCAATGATCAGGATGCGCTCGCCCGCGTGCCGCTCGACGAGCCGCTTCACGACGTCGCGCTTCGCCGGCGCGGTTGCCGCCAGGCGGTAACGCTGGTCGTCGGCGCTCGCCGCGTACTCGAGCCGCTCATCTGGCGGGAGGTCGACGCGCACCTCGTAGCAGGACGCGGGGGAGATATAGCCCTGCTGCTCGATCTGCTTCCACGGGGCGTCGAAGCGCTTGGGGCCGATCAGGCTGAAGACGTCGCCCTCGCGGCCGTCTTCGCGCACGAGCGTCGCGGTGAGACCGAGGCGGCGCCGCGCCTGCAACTCGGCGGTCAGCTTGAACACGGGCGCGGGCAGCAGGTGTACCTCGTCGTAGACGATAAGACCCCAGTCGAGCGCGTCGAGCAGCGCCAGGTGCGCGTACTCGCCCTTCCGCTTGGCGGTGAGAATTTGATACGTCGCGATCGTGACGGGCTTCACCTCTTTCACCTGCCCCGAGTACTCGCCGATCTCGTCGGCGGTGAGGGTGGTGCGGCGCAGCAACTCGTCGCGCCACTGTCGCGCCGAGACGGTGTTGGTCACGAGGATCAGCGTGGTCGTCGCCGCCGACGCCATGGCGCCCGCCCCGACGAGGGTCTTGCCGGCGCCACAGGGCAACACGACGACGCCCGAACCGCCGATGAAGAACTGGTCGATCGCCTGCTGCTGGTACGGGCGCAGCCCCCACTCGGTCGTGTCGAGGTCGATGGGGTGCGGGGTGCCGGGCGTGTAACCGGCGAGGTCGTCAGCGGGCCAGCCGATCTTCACCAGCTCTTGCTTGACCTGGCCGCGCGCCCACGCCTGCAGGCGGTAGGCGTGCTCGTCAAGGCGGCCCTCGAGCAGCGGCGCGATGCGCTTGTTCGAGGCGATCTCGGTCAGCACGGCCCGATCGGTCGAGCGCAGCACGAGGCCCTCCTCGTCGCGCTCGACGACGAGCCGGCCGTAGCGCCCGACCGTCTCGGCGATGTCGATCGACACCGACTGCGGCACCGGAAACTTGGAGTACTTCTCGAGCACGGCCAGCATCTCGTCGGCATCGTGGCCGGCGGCGCGGGCGTTCCAGAGGCCCAGCCGCGTGATGCGATAGGTGTGCACGTGCTCGGGCGCGCGCTCGAGTTCGGCGAAGACCGACAGCGCATGACGGGCGTCGTCGGCGTGCGGATTCGCGACCTCGAGCAGCACGGTTCGGTCGCTCTGAACGATGAGCGGGCCGTCAGGATTCATAACGGGTCAGTCTAGGTGCGCGGGCTGGGAGCTCCGCGCGGAGGGCGGGCGTCAGGCGTCGGGAACGTCGAGCGCCGTGATGCTCGCGATCGGCAGGGTGCGCTCGACGTCGGCCGCCAGATCGCGCCCCCGTACGCGCCCCGCGGCGATGCCGCTCGGCTCGAGTTCGAAGGTGCGCTCGCTGCCGTCGGGCAGGCGCACGGTCGCGCGCACGGGCAGTTTTGCGCGCAGGGCGAGTTCCCACTGCCGCGCCACCCACGCGTCCCCGCCCGCCGCGTCGGCGCTCGAGGTGGCGCCGTGCAGGCGTCGCGCGGCCTCCACGACGGGGTCGGGGGCGGGGCCCGTGGCCGGAGGTCGACTCGGGCCGCGTCCGCGTGAGCTGCGCGCGGGGCGCGACGCGACGATCGGATGCTCGCCCTCCTCGGGCGCCGCCGGATAGCGCCCGTCGATGAGCGCCCCCAAGACGATGCCGGGGTCAAGGCGGCTGACAAGCCGGTGCGGGCCCGTCCGCGTGAGGTTCAGCGGGCCGAGGGTCGGGTCGACCGCGAGCGCGTCGATCAGCACCGTGTCGTCGCTACGGATGCTCGTCGTCGCCGCGAGATCTGTCGCCTCGTCGACTGACAGCATCCCGACCCGGATGGCGCCGTAGCGGCGCGCGGTCTCGTCGATCAGGTAGGCGACCGGCTGTGGGACGCCGGTCAACGACAGCTCGGTGAGGAAGGCGATGAGGGCCTCCGGAGTGTGGCCCGCCGCAATGGCGCGGCTCACACTGTCGGCGCTCAGCCGGTAGCGGCCCGCGAGCCCCGCGGCCTCGACGTCAGCCATCGTGCGCAGCGTCTCGTCGAGGTCAGCGGCGAGGGGGCCGGGCGACACCACGGTGAGGTCGTGCTGCAGGTAGACCTGGCGCACGTCCGGCGGAACGAGGGGCTCCAGGCTCGCGGTGGCTGCCGCACCGCCGTCGCGCAGCGCCGCGGCGCCGACGGTCGTCACGCGGCCATCGACCGTGATGCCGAGCACCTCAGACTGGCGGGCGAGGGCGGCAAAGCGGTCGCGCAAGGCCTGGTCGGCCGCGGGATACAACCAGTCAATGAACTCGGCCGAACGGTCGCCCGCACCCGCCGCGGCGCGGCCACCGACCGCCTCACGCAGGGCGTCGGGCAGCGCGTGGCGCCACGCGTCGGCGAGGGCCGCCCACCGGTCAAGGACGGTGCGGCTGCGCCACTCTGACGCGGCGTCGGTGGCGATGAGGTGCTCGCGCGTGTCGGCGACGAGACCGAGCTCCCGCGCCAGCGCGAGGTGATCGTCGAGACGATCGTCGGGAATCGCCGCCGCGGCCGCCACGCGACGCGCGTCGGGCAGCGAGACCCCGCCGCGGGCGAGCAGTCGGGCTGGCTCGGCCCCGAGCGCTCTCGTCAACTCGGCGATGCGCACCGCCGCGCTGAAGGCGTTCTCGGCCGCCTGCCGGTCGAGCCGCGCAATGTCGTCGACGTCAACGGGCCGCAGCGGGCTCGGCGCTGCCACGTCGCGCAGCGCGCCCGCCGATGGCAGCCCGCCCGCCGGCCAGCGCGCAAGCGCCGCCGAGACGGGTGCGGGCACGGTGAGCTGGGTGACCGCCTCAGGAGCGGTGCCGTCGCCGTCGGCGATGGCGAGCATCCGATCAAGCGGCGTACGCAGGGCGTCGACAACGGCTGCCTGAGAAGCATCAAGCGCGGCAGCGAGCTCAGTGATCGCAATGCCGCGCCCCTCCGGATCGCGTTCGCCCGCCGTCGCCAATGCGGCGAGGGATGCGCGTGGCAGGTCGGCGAGCGCCTGCTCGATCGCGCCGTCATCGAGCAGCGCCTCGGCCAGATCGAACAGGTCAGCAAGCGGGGCGGGCGAGACCCGGCGCGCACGGATAAGCGCGGCGAGGTCTGCCTCGTCGAACTGTCGCAGGCGAGCCGCGAGAGCGATGGACGCGGGGCTAGCCGCCGGCATGCTTCGCGGCGCGCGACCGCCGCACCGCGCTCACAATGAGCAGGGCGACGATGAGGCCGAAACCGATCGGCAGGCTGATGAGCGGAAGCATGGTGATCCACGCCCAGATGCCCGAGGTGAACTCGCGCGGGTCAAGACCCGCCGAAACGCCCGACATCAGGGCGACGAAGCAGGCGAGGCTCACGACGATGACGACGGCGACCGCGTACGCGAGCACGCGTTCGACGCGGTTGCTCATGACGATCGACTCCTCCGGCATGGCGTAAGGATATGCCCGGGCGCTGAGCGGGGCCTACCCCCGCTCCAGGGGGCAGTGCCAGGCGGGTATCCTTCAGCAGACGCTTCACGACACGTCAGGAGTACGCGCATGCCCACCGGCAAGGTCAAGTTCTACGACCACGACAAAGGTTTCGGCTTCATCGCCAGCGATGAGGGCGACGAGGTCTTCCTGCACGCCTCCGCGCTGCCCGCGGGAGCGACCGTCAAGCCGGGAACGCGGCTCGAGTTCGGCATTGCCGACGGAAAGCGCGGCGCTCAGGCGCTGTCGGTGCGCATTCTCGACCAGAAGCCCACGCTCACGGCGATCAACCGCAAGCCGGCCGACGAGATGGCGATCATCGTCGAAGACCTCATCACGCTGCTCGACGGCGTCGGCGGCAAGCTCCGCGCGGGTCGGTACCCCGACCGCGAGCAGGGTCGCAAGGTGGCCGCCGTGCTGCGTAAGGTCGCGGACGACCTGGATGCCTGACGCACCCGGCAAAGAAACCCTGGAGGCGCTCGGTCGTTCGGCGCTCGCCGAGGTCACGCCCGAGCGCACGGTCGGCCAACTGCGCGAGGTCGACACGTCGGTCGATGGCCTCGTGACGCTCACCTACTCGACCACGATGGGCGGCTACCCGGGCTGGGTCTGGACCGTCGCGGTCAGCACCATCGACCCGGCGAACCCCACCGTGCTCGAGACCGAGCTCATGCCAGGCGACGGCGCACTGCTCGCACCCGACTGGGTGCCGTGGGCCGACCGGCTTGACGAGTACATCGCGCAGCAGGCTGAGCTCGCCGCCGCGGGGGCCGACGACGAGTCGGATGACGACGCGGACGACGATGAGTCAGACGACGACGATGCCGACGAGCACGACCTGCACGACGACCACGACGCCGATGTGTTTGACGGTGTCGACATCGACGCGCACGCCGACGAGGGTGTCAGCGTCGACGCGGACGACTGACGACGATCAACCCCAGAACGCCGAGGCCGACGCCGATCGCGATGGTCGCGGTCGCAAACGCCGGGTCACGCAGCATGCCCATACTCGCGGCAATCGCCACGCCGATCGCGACGACGAGCCACAGGACGATGCCCACGACATAGGCCTGCCGGTCGTTCGTCGCGAGCGGCTCGGGCTGCGGCCGGCGCTCGTCGTGCGGCACCCAGAGGCGCATTGGCGTTAGCCCGCCACCCGCTCGAGCACGTAGTCGATGCTGCGAATCAGTTGGCGCACGTCGTCGGGGTCAATGGCCACGAAGGTGGCGATGCGCAACTGATTGCGGCCGAGCTTGCGGTACGGCTCAGTGTCGACGATGCCGTTCGCGCGCAGGGTCGCGGCGATGGCGGCCGCGTCGACGCTGTCGTCGAGATCGATCGTGACGACCACGGGCGAGCGGTCTGCGGGGTCGGCGACGAACGGGGTGGCCAGCGGGTGACTGTCGGCCCAGTCGTACAGCAGCCCGCTCGAGGTGGCCGTGCGCTCGCCGCACCAGGCGAGACCACCCGATGCGTTCATCCAGCGCAGCTGCTCGTCCAGCAGCACGAGCGTCGCGAGGGCCGGGGTGTTGAGCGTCTGGTCGAGGCGCGAGTTGTCGATCGCGGCGGTCAGCGAGAGGAACGGCGGGATCCACCGCTCCGACGCGCCGATGCGTTCGGCCCGTTCAATCGCGGCGGGGCTCATGAGCGCGATCCACAGCCCGCCGTCTCCCGCAAAATTCTTCTGCGGTGCGAAGTAGTAGACGTCGGTCTCGGTGATGTCGATGTCGATGCCGCCCGCGGCGCTGGTCGCGTCGACGGCGGTCAATGCGCCGTCGCTGTTCGGGATGCGCGTGACCGGCACCGCGACGCCCGTCGACGTTTCGTTGTGTGGGTACGCGTAGAGGTCAACCCCGTCGACCGCCTCGAGCGTGCCCCGCGTGCCGGCCGCAGTCTTCACGACGTGCGGCGACTCGAGCCACGGAGCCGAGGCGGAGGCGACGAACTTGCTGCCGAATTCGCCGAAGTCGAGGTGCGCACTGCGACGCTCGATCAGGCCCGCGGCCGCGACATCCCAGAACGCGGTCGACCCGCCGTTGCCCAGCACGACCTCGTAGCCATCGGGCAGCCGGAACAGTTCGCTGAGGCCTTCGCGCACGCTGCCGACGAGAGACTTGACCGGCTTCTGCCGGTGCGAGGTGCCGAGCAGGGAGGCGGCGTTGGCGATCGCGTCGAGTTGCGCGGGGCGCACTTTCGACGGCCCGCAGCCGAATCGTCCGTCGGTGGGTAGGAGCTCGGCGGGGATGACGATGTCGGCCATGCCTGAATCCTACGAGCGATTAGGCTGGAGCGGTGCGCTGCGAGGCGACGCGAAGAAGGGGAGGCGCTGGGTATGACCGATCTCGTCGATACGACGGAGATGTACCTGCGCACCATTCTTGACCTCGAAGAAGAGGGAATTGTGCCCATGCGAGCGCGTATCTCTGAGCGCATCGGGCACTCGGGCCCCACCGTGTCGCAGACCGTCGCGCGCATGGAAAGAGACGGTTTGGTGAGCGTCGAAGGCGACCGGCATCTTGCGCTCACCGTCGAGGGTCGCGCCAAGGCGACCGCGGTCATGCGCAAGCACCGCCTTGCGGAGCGCCTGCTGGCAGACATCATCGGCCTCGACTGGTCGCTCGTGCACGACGAGGCGTGCCGCTGGGAGCACGTGATGAGCGAGCAGGTCGAGCGGCGCATCATCGCGATGCTCGACAACCCCAGCGAGTCGCCGTACGGCAACCCGATTCCGGGGCTCGAAGAATTTGGCCTGCCCGAGGCCGAGCCATTTCTCGACGGTGTCCTTCCCCTGCCGCACGCGCTGGCGGCCGGCACGCGGCACTGCAGTATTCGGCGCCTGGCTGAGCCCGTGCAGTTTGACCCCGACGTGCTGCACCAACTGCACGAGGCGGGCGTCATGCCGGGAGCCGAGGCGATCATCCGCCCCGGAGACGGTGGGTACATCTCGGTCGAGGTGACGGGCCGCGCCGAGGCGATCGAGTTGCCGCCCGAGGTTGCGCAGCACATCTACGTTTCAGACTGAGGATTAACCACTACATGTGGTGTGGGCGGTTCGAGTTGTAACCGTTCCGTGACCTCACGTACACTCGCGAGGTCGCCGCCCACACCCAGGGCATGGCGGCTCCGACGCAGGACGCCCGCACGCCCGTCTCCTGCCCGGACCGTGGAATACACGAAACAGTGACGGGCCGCACCAAGGAGCGGCGAGGCGCAGGAGGTCACCTCTTGATCCAAGGCACCCCCGGTGAGACCGAGCGCGACGCAGCGCCCGCAGACCCCACCGCCCTTCGTCGTCGCGACCTCCGCACCGCCCAAACGGGGCTTGTCGTTCGTCCTGCCGTCGCGGCGCCCGCCGTCGCGACCACCCCGAGCGTCGCCGCCACCGCGCGCCGCGTCGGCATCAAGCGCACCGCCGTCAACATGGCCGTGATCACTGTCGCGACCGGCCTCGTCGCCACCATGGCGTTGCCGGGCACCGCTCTGTTGAGCGACCCCGCAGCGAACGCCGAGAACGCCATCACCGCTGGCAACGCTGAAGCCCTCGCCCAGCTCAAGTCGACCGAGTCGCAGTCGGTCGCGGTCGACGGTGAGCTGGCCGCCACCGCCGCCCTGCGCGATGACTTCAGCGCCACGACGATGGAAGAACTTGTCGCGGCACGCGCCGCGGAAGAGCGCCAGGCGCGCATCGCGGAAGCCGCGGCGGCCGCCGCAGCGGCTCCTCGCGCCTCCGGCCCGAGCGTGTCTGACTTCCTCGCGAATCCGCCGTACCCGTCTTTCAGTCTCGACCAGGTCGTCCAGGTTGCCCTGCAGTATCAGGGTGTTCCGTACCTCTTCGGCGGCACGACGCCCGCGGGCTTCGACTGCTCAGGATTCGTGCAGTACGTGTACGCGCAGTTCGGTGTCGCGCTCCCGCGCACGGTTCCGCAGCAAGACGCCGCGGGCACGCGTATCTCGAAGGCAGACGCCCTGCCCGGCGACCTCGTGATCATGCCGGGCCACAACGGCATCTACGCCGGCAACGGCATGATCATCGACGCGCCTCGCGCCGGCAAGACCGTGAGCCTGCGCCCGATCTGGACCGACAACTACTGGATCGTCCGCGTCGGCATCTAGCCTGGCGTGACGCGCCGCGGGGCACTCGTCGCCCCGCGTTCACCTTCGTGGGTTAGCCTGAGGCTCATCGGCGCCGTACGGCACCGGATGAGGAGCGACCATGCGAGGGCAACGCGACATCCAAACCGTGGATGCGCGCGCGATCTTTCGCATAGTCAGCGGCGTCAGCGCGGCCCTGCCCTGTCAGGCTCGCGCGCACACCAGCACTGTCGTCTAACGGCAGTGCTTTTTTTGTGCCCGCACGCGGGCGCAAGACGGCAGACACCGCACTTCGCAGCCGGAGCCGGCGTCGATGAGTGACCGCCCGCAGGCCATGCGGGCCCAGTCGACAGGAGAAGCCGTGCGCACACTCGTCTTGAACGCCGGGTACGAACCCCTCGCCGTGGTGTCGTTCCGCCGAGCCCTCGTGCTCGTGATGAACGGGAAGGCGACGATCCTTGCCGCCGACGGCGAGCATCCGGTTTTCGGTATCACCGATGCCTTCGACCGGCCGAGCGTGATTGTGCTGCGGCGCTACGTAAAGATCCCGCACACGCGTTCGGTGCCGCTCACGCGTCGCGGCGTACTGCGGCGCGACGGCAACCGCTGCGCGTACTGCGCATCGTTCGCCTCGACGATCGA
>DASSWY010000139.1:0-8850 GCA_035704325.1 Microcella sp.
GTCACCCAGATGCCGATGATCATCGTGATCACCCAGCCGGCGAGGGTGGCGATCGCCGCCGTCGAAAACAGGCCCATCGTGGGGCCGGCGAGAGCCACCAGAAAGGCGGAGGCGAGGGTGCTGACCGCCCAGATGATCCAGCGCGGGCGACTCTCGCTGAGCACGATGCCCACGGCCCCCATGCCAATGGCGCCGAGCGGAGCCAGGGCCACCGGCAGCGACACCGACTGGCCGCCCGAGAACGGCAGCTGGGCCACCGTCAAGGCGGCGAGTCCCAGCACAATCGTGAGCACGGGCCAGCCGACGTGCTCGCTGCGGCCCACCATGATGAGGGCCCCCGCCTGACCGGCGAGCAAAATGAGCACCGACGGCAACAGGTCGGGCTCGACAATGCCGGGCAGCGACAGGCACACGGCCGAGATGATGAGGCCGCCCAGGCCGATCGCGCGCGCGGAGCGCTGCAACAAGCTGCGCCGCTCGCGTTCGATCACAGCCTCAGTCTGTCATCCAGTACCGACGCGGGCGGCGCAGACCCGCGTGATCGCGTCGTAGAGCGCGTCGCGGGTCGCGTTGTCCGCGGCGACCGTCACGGTGCCGGAGCTCGGGGTGTCGGCCGCCGCGCCGTCGCTGCCAGGGGCAGTGATCGTCGCGTCGACGCGGAACAGCGTCCCCTGCTTGTCCTCCGCGATGGCGTGCGGATCGCAGCGTGCCGGAACCGTCGAGAGTCGAATCGGCGCAGGCGCCGCGCCGTCGGCGTCGATGACCACCTTAAGCGGGCGCGAGGTGACGGGCCCGCCCGCGTCGTCGAGCATCCCGAGCAGAATCGTGCCCGAAATGCCCGTCAGCGCGACGGTGCCGGCGCCCGCGTCGCCGCGGGGCGTGTGCGGCTCGGCAACGAGTTCCAGCGCGACGGTGTCGGGCGGCGCCGTGCCCGCCGCACCGTCGCCGAGGTAGCGGATCGCGAGCGTCGCTCGCTCGGCGACCGCCTCGGCGAAGCAGGACGCTCGCCACCACTCGGCAAACTGGCCCAGCCGGTCGCTCGCCTCGATGGTGACGGATGCGGGGCTCACCTCGGGTGAGGTCGTTTCGGTGTCAGCGCGCACCGAGAGCGACGCCGACACGGAGCCGAGTACGGGTGCACCATCGCAGACTGGCGACGGCAACACGACGGGGATGTCGCGGGTGAGCCCCGGCGGGATCTCCACCTCGCGCTCGGATTCTGTCGCCCCCGACAGGGCGGGCGAGGTCACGGTCGTGCGCGTCACGACGATCGCCACGTCTCCGCCGTTCGTCACCGACAGCTGCATGCCGCCCGCGGCGGCGTCGAAACGCGAGCGGTAGGTCTCGGCAGTGAGGTCAAGGGCAGCGGGGTCGAGGGCAGCGGGGTCGAGCGCCGGAGACGATGGCGGCGCCGAGCCCGGCGCGGGAGCTGGCGTGCCGTCGCCGGGTGCGCCGGGTGCGCAGGCCGCCAGCGCCAGGACGACGGCGACAACCGTGGTGGCGAGCGCGGGACGCAGGCAGACATGCTGCGCTGCCCCCGGCCGCGCTGCCACGCTTTACTCCGCGAGCAGGGCGGCGAGGTGCGCGCCGACGAGGTCGTTTTCGATGAGGAAGGCGTCGTGCCCGAACGGCGACGAGATGACGGCGGCCTCGCGCCCGTGAATCGTGTTCGGCAGGTGCGCCGCGATTTCGTGCTGCTGCTCGACGGGGAAGAGGCGGTCGGTGTCGATGCCGAGCACCAGGGCGCGCGCATCCACCCGTCCGAGAACCTCGGCGAGCGTGCCCCGGCCCCGCGTGATGTCGTGCGAGTTCATCGCCTCGACCAGGGTGATGTAGCTGTTGGCGTCGAAGCGGCGGGTGAACTTGTTGCCGTGAAAGTCGAGGTAGCTCTCGACCGCGTAGCGCCCGCCGTGCCCGAGCGGGTCAAGCGCTCCCTGCCACGAGCGGGCGAATCGCTCGTTCAATTCGTCGGGCGAGCGATAATTGAGCAGCGCCATGCGGCGCGCGAGCGCGAGCCCGCGGTACGGCCCCTCGTCTTCGTCGTAGTAGTGCCCGCCGCGGAAGGCCGGGTCCATCCGGATCGCCTCGATCTGCACCGAGTTCAGGGCAATCTGGTCGGCGTTCGAGATGGCGGGTGCCGCCAGAATCGCGAGCCGGGCCATGCGTTCGGGCGAGCCTGCCGCCCATTCGACCGCGTGCATCCCGCCCATCGAGCCACCGATGACGGCGGAGAAGCGCTCGATGCCGAGCCGGTCGGCGAGCGCGCGCTGCGCGGCGACCTGGTCGCGAATCGTGAGATACGGGAAGCGGCCGCCCCATTCAGCACCGTCGGGCGCGAACGACGAGGGGCCGGTCGAGCCCTGGCAGCCGCCCAAGATGTTGGGGGCGACGACGAAGAAGCGTTCGGTGTCGATCGCGAGGCCGGGCCCGACCATTCCGCTCCACCAACCGGCGGTCGGATGCCCGGGGCCGGCTTTGCCGACGACGTGGCTGTCTCCGGTCAGCGCGTGGGCGATGAGGATCGCGTTCGAGGCGTCGGCGTTCAGCTCACCCCACGTCTCGTACGCGAGACGCGTGGCGGGCAACGTCTCGCCCGACTCGAGGGCGAGCGGCCCAAGGCTCGCGAACTGGCGATTGCCAGGGTGGTCGCCCTCGCGCCAGGCCCCCGTCACCGGTGGGGCACCCGACATGGCGCGCCGATTCGCCTCGGTGATGAACGCCGAGGGGACGGTGTCTTCGCTCGTCTGCCAGTCCATTACGGCCATTCTGTCGCACGGTGCGGGTGGTGGGCCGCACCGTGCGACAGACAGAACCGAGGGCCCGCCACCGCGCGCATGCGCTGGTGTGCGGGCCCCGATCGTTCGTGACTAGGCGCTCTTCGCCGCCGCGAAGCCGCGCTCGAGGTCGGCAATGATGTCGTCGAGGTTCTCGAGCCCGACCGACAGGCGCACGAGGCCCGGGGTGACGCCGGCCGTGAGCTGCTGCTCGGCCGTCAGCTGCGAGTGCGTCGTCGACGCGGGGTGAATGATGAGGCTGCGCACGTCGCCGATGTTGGCGACGTGGCTGAACAGCTGCACGCTGTCGACGAGCGTGCGACCGGCGTCAACCCCGCCCTTCAGCTCGAACGACAGCACGGCGCCGACGCCCTTCGGCGCGTACTTCTGACCGGCGGCGTACCAGGTGCTCGACTCGAGACCCGCGTAGTCAACGTGGGCAACGTCGGGGTGCGCCTCGAGCCAGCGGGCGACGGCGAGCGCGTTCTCGACGTGGCGCTCGACGCGCAGGCTCAGGGTCTCGATGCCCTGAATCAGCTGCCACGCGTTGTCGGGCGAGATCGCCGAGCCGATGTCGCGCAAGAGCTGCACACGCGCCTTGATGATGTAGGCGATCGCGTCGCCGAGCACCCCGGTGTAGCTGGCCCCGTGGTACGAGGGGTCGGGCTCGGTGAGGCCGGGGAACTTGTCGACGTGCTGCGACCACGGGAAGCTGCCGCCATCGACGATCACGCCGCCGAGCACGGTGCCGTGCCCGCCAAGAAACTTCGTCGCCGAGTGCACGACGATGTCGGCACCGTGCTTCAGGGGCTGAATCAGGTACGGGGTCGCGATCGTGTTGTCGACGATGAGCGGCAGGCCCGCGGCGTGCGCGACCTCGGCCACCTTCTCGATGTCGAAGATGTTGACCTTGGGGTTGCCGACCGTCTCGCCGAACAGCAGCTTCGTGTTGGGGCGAATCGCGGCGCGCCACGCGTCGGCGTCATCCTGATCCTCGACGAAGGTGACCTCGATGCCGAGCTTCGCGAGCGTGTACTTGAACAGGTTGTACGTGCCGCCGTAGATCGTCGACGAGGCGACGATGTGGTCGCCCGAGTTCGCGATGTTCAGCACCGCGTAGGTGGTCGCCGACTGGCCAGACGACAGCAGCAGGGCCGCCGTGCCGCCCTCGAGCGCGGCGATGCGTTGCTCGACCACGTCTTGCGTCGGGTTCTGGATGCGCGTGTAGATGTTGCCGAATTCGGCGAGCGCAAAGAGGTTCTTCGCGTGCGCGGAGTCGTTGAAGGTGTACGCGGTCGTGCGGTACACCGGGGTCGCGCGGGCGTTGGTCACCGGGTCGGGCTGCGAGCCGGCGTGAATCTGCAGTGTCTCGAAACGCCAGTCGGCGGTGGGGTTCTCGCTCATGAGTGGGTCCTTCCCTGTCGCGGTCAGCCCACGCTAGAGGGCGCGTCACGGCGCGGCAATGACGCGTGACATACGGCGTAACCGGATACGCGCATCCGAGAGATCAGATCGTGCGCGTGGCGGCTCGCGGTCGCGCCGTCAGCGCTCGCGCGCCAAGAGCCAGCCGACCCTGGGCGCGACGATGGGGCGCGTCAGCGTGCGCACGGGTGTGGACGACAACAGCGCGGTCAGCAGCACCGACCCGACGAGCAGGCCGATGAACCACAGCCACGCAGGAGCGCCAACGCCGGTCAATTCGCTCTGGCGCAGGGCGTAGAGGGGGAAGGTGTGCAACAGGTAGACGTACATCGTGTGGGCGCCGATCCAGGTGATCGGCGTGTGTGTGCGCGGCACGAGGGCGAGCAGGCTCAGCGTGAGAGCCACCCCGATACCGATGACGAGCAGCCGCACGATGCCCGCCCACCACTCGGTCAACCCGAGGGCCGCGTAGTCGTCGGCGTAGAACAGGATCCGGCCGGCGCCAATCGACCCGAAGGTGTCGGTTCCGACGAACGCGACGGTGGCTGTCGCGCCGAAGAGAGTGGCGGCGATGCCCCGCGTGATGAGAATGCGCGGGTCGAAGCGGTCGAGTTCTAACCAGCGAAGCCGATCGATGACGCCGCGGTCGGCGAGCCACCAGCCGAGGGTGAAGAACGGCAGCAGGCCGAAGGTGCGCGACAGTGACAGGGTCGTGTCAATGCTGTCGAAGTAGCCCACCCCGACCGAGAGGGCGATCGTGATGAGCAGCGGAGTGCGCAGCCGGGCGATGACGGGCAGCACCATCCGGAACACGGCGAGCGCGAGCAAGAACCACAGCGTCCACGAGGGGGACGCCGGGTCGAAGCTTGACCCGCCGGTCACCGTGAGGCGAACAATGGTCCACACCGTCTGCAACACGAGGTACGGCACGAGTAGATCGGTGACGATGCGCCCGAGCTGCTTCGTGCCGGGTTCTGCACGACTGAAATAGCCGGCCAGCAGGGCGAACGCGGGCATGTGGAAGGCGTAGATGACGAGGTACGTCGCGTACGACAGCTCGAACATGCTGTTCAGCGGCTGAATCGCGTGCCCGATGACGACGAGCACGATCGCGATGGCGCGGGCGTTGTCCCAGTAGGGCGTGCGGGTGCGGGGTTTCGTCGCGCCAGACGAACCCGGCGCCGCGGACGAGCCCGGGGTAGTCGCGTCAGCCACCGCGCTAGCCTACGAGACATGACCGCCGATGCCGCCGCAGCCGCTCCCCGTCACGCTCTCGTCTCGGGGGCCTCCAGCGGAATCGGCGCCGCGATCGTGCGTCGGCTGACCGCCGACGGCTGGCGGGTCACCGGCATCGCCCGGCGCGCCGACCGCCTGGAGGCGCTCGCCGCCGAGACCGGATGCGCGGTGCGCGTCGTCGACGTGACCAGCGACGCCGAGGTGGCGGCCCTCGCCGAGGCGATGCGCGCATCCGCCGCCGCGGGCGAGCCGCCGATCGACGCGCTCGTGCTGAACGCGGGGCTCGCGATCGGGGTCGACCCGGTCGAGAGTGCGAAGCCCGCCGACTGGGCGCGCATGTTCGACGTCAACGTGCTGGGCGCGCAGCGACTCATCGCGGCGTTCCTGCCCGAGCTGCGCGCGGCCGCCCGCGCCCGCGGCATGGTCGACATTCTCGCGATCACCTCGACGGCGGGGCAGCGGGCGTATGAGGGCGGCGCCGGCTACTCGGCGTCGAAGGCGGGGCTGAAGATCGCGCTCGACGCGCTGCGGCTCGAGCTCGCGGGCGAGCCGATCCGGGTGGTTCAGGTGGCGCCCGGCATGGTGCGCACCGACGAGTTCACCCTCAACCGACTGGGCGGCGACGCCGAGCGCGCGGCCGCGCTGTACGACAACGTCGACCGGCCGCTGACGGCTGACGACGTTGCCCGCGTGGTGGGCGACACGCTGGGCTTGCCTGCGCACATCAACCTCGACGAGGTAACGATGCGCCCCGTGGCGCAGGCCGCGCAGCACAAGCTCGTGCGCGGGCCGCTCACGCCGCGCGACTAACCCCGCGGCTCCTGCTCGCGCAGGGGCGTCCCCGATTCGGCGACGTCGACCGCGACCGGATCGCGGAAGGCGAGCTTGGGCACGAACGCGAGCAGCAGCATCCCGATCAGGGCGCTCCCGCCGCAAATCGCGAAGACCGTGAGATAGCCCGCGTAGGTGCCGGCCGTCGAGACGATCGATTGGGTGCCGACGTAAACGACGACGATGGCGAAGACCGCCGAGGCGAACGAACCGCCGATCGTCTTCGTGGTGTTGGTGAGGCCCGTGGCGATGCCGGTCTGCCCAACGGGCGCTGCGGCGGCGGCCGCGGCAGGGAGGGCCGCGACGAGTGCCCCCGAGCCGATGCCGGCGATGGCCATGTTGATGATCACCTGCAGTGCCGAGTAGTGGAACGGCAGGAACATCAGGTAACCGAGCGCGACCAGCGCGGTGGCGACGATCAGCTGCGCGCGCGGCGGCACGCGTCGGGCGGTCGCCGAGAAAAGGCTCGCGCCGACGATCATGCCGATCAGGTACACGCCGATGATCGTCGAGATGTCGCTCGCGTCGAGGCCCAGGCCGTAGCCCGCCTCGGTGGGCGTGCCCGCGAACGAGGCGAGCGGCGCCTGTGCGCCGAGCACGCTGATGCCGAACAGGCCGGCGACGAGCTGCACGGGCCACATCTCGGGGCGGCGCAGCACCCGCAGGTCGATGGCCGGGTCGGGGTGGCCGAGCACCCAGCGGCCGAAGGGGTAGAGCAGCGCGAGCCCGACGACGATGACGAGGTAGACCCACCAGGCTTCGGGTCCGTTGATGCGCAAGAACGCCAAGCCGCTCGTGATGGTGAGCAGCGACAGGGTGAGCAGGGTGAAGCCGATCGTGTCGAGGCGTCGGCCGCTGACCGGCTGCGACTCGGGCACCCCGAACCAGATCACGAAGAACGCCGCCGTCACGGCGATGGCGGGCAGCGACAGGGTCAGGGGAACGTTGCCGCCGAACGCCTCGAAGACACGCGCGCCGCCCAGGGCTCCGGCGATCGCGCCCGCCTCAAGCGCCACCACCAGCAGACCCGCCGCCCGCCGGGTTGCCGACGCCCCCCGACCCGTGGCGCGACCGCGGTCAAAGATGAGCGCCACCTCGAGCGGCAGCCACACCACGTAGAAGCCCTGTAGTGCCCACGCGGCCAAGAAGCTCCAGAAGTCGGCCGCGAACACGAGCCACCAGCTGGCGCCCGCCGTCAGCACGGTCGAGATCAGCAGGATCTTCTTGTGCCCGACCATGTCGCCGAGCTTCGCGAGAATCGGCACCACCAGGGCACTCAAGAGCAGCTGCGCCGCCTCGAACCAGTTGAAGTCGGGGTCGTCGATCTGCAGGTAGCGGGCGAGGTCAGGGATCAGCGGGATGTAGTACCCCTGCAAGATCCCGCTGACGAACTCGACGAAGAAGAGGTACCCGACGAGCCCTGCGGTAATCGCGCCCGATCGTCCCCGAAGCAACGCTGCCATGCGCTGATGCTAGGGGGTCGGATGCACGCGGCTCGGTAGCGTGGGCGGGTGACCGCATCGCGCCTGGTTCTTCCCGCCGCCCTCGCCCCTCCCACCGGGCTCGGCGCGGGCTGGGCGGAGGCGCTCCTCGCCCAGGACCCGGAGCTCGGGCAGGCGCTCGCCGCGATCGCGGCGACGCTCGAGGCCGAGAGCGCGGCGGGCCGACCCTGGCTGCCCGAGGGCCCGCGGGTGCTGCGCGCCCTCACCCGGCCGCTCGCTGAGGCCCGCGTGCTCATCGTCGGCCAAGACCCCTACCCGACGCCCGGCCATCCGGTGGGACTCGCCTTTGCCGCCGAACGCGCCGTGCGCCCGCTGCCGCGCAGCCTCGCGAACATCTACCGCGAGCTCGCCGACGACCTCGGTGTCGCCGCACCCGCGCACCCCGACCTCAGCCCCTGGTTCGAGCGCGGCGTCGTCTTGCTGAATCGCGTGCTCACCGTTGAGGCGGGAGCCAGCGGTTCGCACGCGCGCCTGGGGTGGCAGCGGGTGACCGACGCGGTCGTGCGCGCCCTGGCCGCGCGCGGGGGCCCGTTTGTGGCGATCCTGTGGGGCCGCGACGCGCAGGCGGTGACGCCGCTGCTGGGCGATATCCCCGTGATCGCGAGCGCGCATCCGAGCCCCCTGTCCGCCCGCCGCGGCTTCTTCGGTTCGCGCCCGTTCAGCCGCGCCAACGCCGCGCTCGCGTCGCGGGGCGGCGAGCCGCTCGACTGGGACATCGCGCCGTAACACGACCGTCGTAGGCTGGGCTCATGCTCGAGGAGGAATACCAGCAGCGCCGCCGTCTGCCGCGGCACCTGCGACCGGCCCCCGAGCCTGAGCCCGCGTTCGACTACGCGCTGCGCGACGCGCGCCCGGCCGATCTGCCGTACATCCAAGATATTTACAACCACTACGTCGCGAACTCGACCGTCACCTTTGATGAGCAGCCGTGGACCCTGGCCTCGCTCAAGAAGAAGTTCGCGCACCTGCAGAAGCTCGGCTACCCGTTTCTTGTCGCCGAGTCGCCGCGCGGCCAGATTCTCGGCTTCGCGTACGTGTACCCGTGGAAGGAAAAGGCCGCGTACCGCTACACGGTCGAGAATTCG
>DASSWY010000150.1:0-2349 GCA_035704325.1 Microcella sp.
GCCTCGATCAGCTCGTTCTGGTGGCGGTTGAACAGTTCGGCGGCCTCGCGCTTGCCCATCTTCGACGCGCCGCGCAGGCGACCGGCGAGCTCGGCGACCATCGTCTCGACGCGGTCGGTCAGAAGCTGGCGCTGCGACTCGGTGTCGCGCACGTAGCCGACCGAGCGGGCGGTCGAGCCGAAGTCGGCGACATTCTGAGCGAGCCGGCGCAGGCCCGACTTGTTGAACGCGCGGTCGCCCACCTGGTCGGCGACGTAGCCAGCGAGCGCCCCGGCGTCAGCCTTGGCGAACTTCTTCGAGTAGTCGGTGAGCAGGCGCTTCGCGACCAGCTGCAGCAGCACGTTGTTGTCGCCCTCGAACGTGACGTAGACATCGAGGTCGGCGCGCAGCTGCACGAGGCGGTTCTCGGCGAGGAAGCCCTGGCCACCGCATGCCTCGCGCGCCTCTTGAATGATGTCGAGCGCCGCCCACGTGCTGAGCGGCTTGAGTGCCGCGGCAAGGGTCTCGAGGTCTTGGCGCGACTCGTCGGTGTCGTCACGACCTGAGAACACGGCGTCGAACTTCTCGAGGAACACCTCGTGGGCGAACGACATCGCGTAGGTCTGGGCGAGGCGCGGCAGGAGGCGGCGCTGGTGGCGCTGGTAGTCCATCAGCACGACCTCCTCGCCCTCGCCGCCGGCGAACTGGCGGCGCTCGGTGCCGTAGCGAATGGCGATCGTCAGCGCGAGCTTGCTGGCGACGGTGCAGGCGCCGTCGAGTGAGATGCGGCCCTGCACGAGCGTGCCGAGCATGGTGAAGAAGCGACGGCCGGGGCTCTCGATCGGCGAGCTGTAGACGCCGTTCTCGTCGACCGAGCCGTAGCGGTTCAGCAGGTTGGTGCGCGGAACACGCACGTTTGTGAAGTGCAGGCGACCGTTGTCGATGCCGTTGAGGCCACCCTTCAGCCCGTCGTCCTCGCCGCCGATGCCGGGCAGGAAGTCGCCGTTCTCGTCGCGAATCGGAACGTAGATCGCGTGTACGCCGTGGTTGACGCCGCGGGTGATGAGCTGCGCGAAGACGACGGCGGCCTTCGCGTGCAGGGCGGCGTTGCCGAGGTAGTCCTTCCACGCCGCGCGGAACGGGGTGTGGATGACCCATTCGTCGGTGGCCTCGTCGTAGGTGGCGGTGGTTCCGGCGGCGGCAACGTCAGAGCCGTGGCCGGTTTCGGTCATCGCGAACGCGCCGGGGGTGGTCATGTCGAGGGCGTCGGGCAGCCACTTCGCGTGGTGCTCGTCGGTGCCGAGGTGCTGAATCGCGGCCGCGAACAGGCCCCACTGCACGCCGGCCTTGATCTGCATGCTGGGGTCGCCGAGCACGAGCTCTTCGAAGCTCGCGATGTTGCCACCGTTGTCTTCGTCGCCGCCGACCGACTTCGGGAACGCGCGGTGCACTGAGCCGGCGTCGACCAGCTGGTGCAGTTGCCCGAGCACACGCTCGCGGTGCGCGTCTTTGCCGAGTTCGGGGTCGCGGTGGAATTCGGGCCGCGCCATCAGTTCGCGGGCGTGCTTGCGGGCGTAGGCCCACTGGCCGAGCAGCTGCTCGCCGAGGGCGGCCACGTCGATCGCGAGCGGCAGGTCGAGTTCGCCGGTGGCGGGCGCGATGCCGGCCGCGCTGGCGGCGGCCGCATCATCTGCCGGGGCGGCGGGTCGGGTGGTGCTGTCGGTGAGCTGCGTCATCGTCGGTTCCGTTCGCACGTCGGGTGCCGCCAGGTGTGGGGCACGTCGGTTCTTCGACGGTAGGTCGCGTTTCTCTCGGGCGCTCGTTCGTGGTGGTCGGGGCACGAACAGGGCCGGATGCACGCCGTCACCCTTGTAGGGATCGGCACATAGCTGGGCAATCGCTTAGTGGGCCATCTCTGATTTACAATACCCCTAGGGGTATTTTCTCTTCTGTGTCAGGATGGTTGTCATGGCAACCATCGATCTGACCACGACCGACTTTGAGCAGACCGTCACGAAAGACGGCATCACCCTCGTCGACTTCTGGGCCGACTGGTGCGGGCCCTGCAAGGCGTTCGCCCCCGTCTACGAGGCGGCGAGCGAAGCCCACCCCGACGTGACCTTCGGCAAGGTCGACACCGAAGACCAGCAGGCGATCGCGGCGGCCGCGAACATCCGCTCGATTCCGACGCTCATGGCATTTCGCGACGGCATTCTCGTCTTCGCGCAACCCGGCGCGCTGCCGGCCCCCGCCCTCGAGCAGGTCATCACCGCGGTCAAGGACCTCGACATGGACGACGTGCGCAAGCAGGTCGCCGAGCAACAGGAGCAGGGCGCGCAGCAGTAGGCGCAGGGGCACGTCCGACGCGCA
>DASSWY010000189.1:0-2511 GCA_035704325.1 Microcella sp.
GTACCGCATCCTCGGCGAAGAGTTCATCGATCTGGCGTTCCAGTACGCGGACGAGGCGTTCAACGACGTCTACGCGGCCGAGTCGGCCGATCGCCCGGTCGCGCTCTTCATCAACGACTACAACACCGAGCTGCAGCCGAAGGGCACGCGCATGCTCGACCTGCTCGAGCGTTTGCTCGACCGCGGTGTTCCGGTCGACGGTGTGGGTCACCAGATGCACGTCAGCCTGTCGTTCCCGGTCGATGACCTGGGGGCAACGCTCGAGCGCTTCGCGCCGCTCGGCCTGCAGCAGGCGGTCACCGAGCTCGACGTGACGACGGGTACGCCCGAGTCGGAGGCGCTGTTCATCGACCAGGGCTACTTCTACCAGACAGCGTTCGACGCGTTCCGGGCCTTCCACGCCGAGACCGGTCAGCTGTTCTCGGCGACGGTGTGGGGCCTCAGCGACAACCGCAGCTGGCGTTCCGACCGCGGCGGCCCGCTGCTGTTCGACGAGCGTCTGCAGGGCAAGCCCGCCTACTTCGGAGTGGTGAACGGCGAACTGCCGGCTCCGCAGCGTTCGGCGAACACGTTCGGCGCGACGGTGACGTCGGCGACCGACCGTCAGTGGCAGCGGATGCCCGACATCCGTATCGATGCGGATGCGACGTTCCAGACGCGCTGGGCTAACGACACGCTGTACGTGCTCGTCGAGGTCGCGGATGCGACCGTCGACGCGGGCGACGCCGTCGAGGCACAGCTCGGCGATGTCGAGGTCACGGTCACCCGAGCCGACGCACAGGTGACGTCGGCTGAGGGCTGGTCGACGGTCATCGAGCTGCCGCTCACCGACCCGGCCGAGGGCGACCTGGTCGCGTTCGACGTGCGCGTCATCGACGACGGTGAGGTGCGTGCCGGGTGGAACTCGCCCGGCGTGCTCGGTTCGCTGACGCTGCTCGAGCCGCTCAGCTTCGTTGAGGTGGTCGAGGCCGATGTGGCCCCGACGATCGACGGAGTCATCGATGCGGCGTGGGATGACGCGACCGTCGTCGAGACGGGCAAGCAGGTTGAGGGTGCGGGCGCGACCGCGTCGGCCACCGTCAGGACGCTCTGGCGCGACACGCAGCTGTACGTGCTCATGGAGGTCGCCGACCCCGACATCAACCTCGACGGTTCCGACCCCTGGCAGCAGGACTCGGTCGAGATCTACGTCGACGGCGGCAACTTTAAGAACGGCTCGTACCGTTACGACGACACGCAGATTCGCATCAGTGCGGAGAACGTGGTGTCGTTCGGTGGCGGCGGTGACCTGCCGTTCCAGGAGGCGCGCGTGGTGTCGCAGACCGCGATCGTCGATGGCGGCTACGTCGTCGAGGTCGCGATCGACATGCTCTCGTACTCGGGGGTCGACACCGTTCACGGTCTCGACTTCCAGGTCAACGACGCGGCGAACGGGGCTCGCCAGGGCATCCGCAACTGGGCAGACCCCTCGGGCGCCGGATTCCAGTCGACCGCCCGCTGGGGTGTCGGCCAGTTCGTTGCCGAGGCCTCGACTGCGCCGACCGGCCCCGTGATTGACCTCGGCTCGCCGAGCGTTGTGCAGGGCGGCACGATTCCGATCGAGCTGTCGGGCCTCACGCCCGGTGCCGAGGTCGACATCGTGCTCGTGCCGGCGACGTTCGACACGCTCGGTCTCGAGCTCGCGGCTGCGCAGTTCGGTGCGGCGGCGGCATTCGTGCCCGCGGCCGTCGAGTTCCCGCTTCTGCTCGGCTCGTTCACGGCCGATGAGAACGGGGAGGTGTCGGGGTCGGTGACGATTCCGGCGGATGTCCCGGTGGGCGACTACCGTCTACTCGCGATCGTTGACGGCGTCGAGGTGGCCTCGGTCGACCTTGCCGTCACGGCGGCTGCGACGGGTGGTGGCACCGGTGGCACAGGTGGTGCAGGCGGGTCCGGCGGTGCCGGCGCGCTGCCCACGACGGGAGCAGGGAACCTGTCGTGGATGCTCCTGCTCGCGCTCAGTCTGATGGCGGCGGGTGCGGCGACCCGAGCCGTCCGCTCGCGTCAGGCGGCGTAGCCGGAGCGCAATAAAGGGAACGGGGGTGTCGCGGGTGCGGCACCCCCGTTTCGCGTGTCACGGACACCGCGCCGGCTGCACGCCCCGCGCGTGGCTGGACGGGGTGCGGGGGAACGCGCCTACTTCTTCTTCGGTGCCCGCACGATGAGCGAGCCCGGCGCGACCTTCACGTCGACGCCCGTGACGAGGCCCATGCCCTCGCCGTCGATCTCGAACTCTTCGGGCTTTTCGAATCGCAGGCTGGCGTGGCGGCCCTGGAAGTAACGCAGGCCGCGCACGGGTTTGTTGCCCTTCAGCAGCTGGCGCCCAGCGCGGGTTTTGCGCACGACGCCGTTCTCCCAGAACACCGCCGTGGACACGCGTACCCAGCCGGCGAAGTTGCGCGGCCGCATGCCGACGATGTCGAGCAGCCCGTCATCGATGACCGCGTCGGGCATGAGCAGCACGCCGCCCGG
>DASSWY010000200.1:0-13614 GCA_035704325.1 Microcella sp.
GGACATCACCGGCAAGACCAAGGGCAAGGGCTTTGCGGGCGTCATGAAGCGCCACGGCTTCGCCGGTGTCAGCGCCTCGCACGGTGCGCACCGCAACCACCGCAAGCCCGGCTCCATCGGTGCCTCGGCCACGCCCAGCCGCGTCTTCCGCGGCATGCGCATGGCCGGCCGCATGGGCACCGACCGCGTGTCGGTGCTGAACCTGACGGTCCACTCCGTCGACGCCGAGCAGGGCCTCATGCTCGTCAAGGGCGCCGTCCCCGGCGCTCGCGGCCGTCTCGTGTACGTCCGCAACGCTGTGAAGGGAGCCTGAGCATGACCACCCAGGTCGCCATCGTCGACGCCAAGGGCAAGCAGGCCGGCTCGGTCGAGCTGCCCGCGAGCATCTTCGACGTCCAGACGAACGTTCCGCTGATCCACCAGGTCGTGGTGGCGCAGCTCGCCGCCGCACGCCAGGGCACGCACTCGACCAAGGGTCGTGGCGAGGTCTCCGGCGCAGGCCGCAAGCCCTTCAAGCAGAAGGGCACCGGCCGTGCGCGCCAGGGCTCGATCCGCGCGCCCCAGATGACCGGCGGTGGCATCGTCCACGGGCCGACGCCGCGCGACTACGCGCAGCGCACGCCCAAGAAGATGATCGCCGCAGCCCTGCTCGGCGCGCTCTCCGACCGCGCCCGCGGCGGCCGTCTGCACGTCGTCGAGGCCTTCGCGACCGAGACGCCGAAGACGCGCGCCGCGGTCGAGATGCTCGACGCGCTCGGCATCGTGAAGAACGTGCTGGTCGTGCTCGACCGCTCGGAGGAGCTCGCGTTCCTGTCGGTGCGCAACCTCCCCGAGGTGCACGTGCTCTCGTGGGACCAGCTCAACGCCTACGACGTGCTCGTGAGCGACGACATCGTCTTCTCGAAGACCGCCTACGAGGCGTTCGTCGCCGCGAAGTCGGGCGCGAAGGTCGAGATCGTCGCCGAGGCGCCCGCGGCTGAGAAGCCCGCCAAGGCCGAGAAGCCCGCGAAGGCGGAGAAGCCCGCGAAGGCCGAGCAGGCCGACGAGGCTGCCGCCGACGAGGCTCCCGCAGCCGCGGACTTCGGCCCCGACTCGGCCGCCGCGCTCGAGGACGGCTCGGCTCCCGAGGGCTTCGAGATCAAGGGCAACGCCAACTCGATGAAGTTCCACCGCCCCGACGGCCGCTGGTTCGAGCAGACCGAGGCCGAGGTGTGGTTCCGCACCGCCGAGGCCGCTGAGGCCGCCGGCTTCACGGAGGCCGGCAAGGCTTCGAAGGCCGACAAGGCAGAGAAGGACAACTGATGAGCGGCTACAACAAGGACCCGCGCGACGTCATCATCCGACCGATCGTGTCGGAGAAGAGCTACGCGCTCATCGACATGGGCAGCTACACCTTCGAGGTCGACCCCCGCGCCTCGAAGACCGAGATCAAGCTCGCGATCGAGAAGATCTTCGGCGTCAAGGTGGAGCGCGTCAACACCCTCAACCGCGTCGGCAAGACGCGTCGCACTCGCTTCGGCACCGGCAAGCGCAAGGACACCAAGCGCGCCATCGTCAAGCTGAAGTCCGGCTCGATCGACATCTTCACGGCTGTCGGCTGAGGACGGAAGGAACAAGAGCATGGCTATTCGCAAGTACAAGCCGACGACCCCGGGTCGTCGTGGCTCCTCCGTCGCGGACTTCGCTGAGATCACCCGGTCGACGCCCGAGAAGTCGCTGCTGCGCCCGCTGCCCAAGACCGGCGGCCGCAACAACACCGGTCGCATCACGACGCGCCACATCGGCGGCGGTCACAAGCGCCAGTACCGCGTCATCGACTTCCGTCGCAACGACAAGGACGGCGTGAACGCCCGCGTCGCGCACATCGAGTACGACCCGAACCGCACGGCGCGCATCGCGCTGCTGCACTTCGAGGACGGCACGAAGCGCTACATCCTGGCCCCGAACAAGCTCAAGCAGGGCGACGTCGTGGAGTCGGGCGCAAGCGCCGACATCAAGCCGGGCAACAACCTGCCGATGCGCAACATCCCCACCGGCACGGTGATCCACAACGTGGAGCTCCGTCCCGGCGGCGGCGCCAAGATGGCACGCTCGGCCGGCGCCTCGGTGCGCCTCGTCGCGAAGGACGGCCCCTACGCGCAGCTCCGGCTGCCGTCGGGCGAGATCCGCAACGTCGACGCGCGCTGCCGCGCCACGATCGGCGAGGTCGGCAATGCCGAGCAGTCGAACATCAACTGGGGCAAGGCCGGCCGCAAGCGCTGGCTCGGCGTCCGCCCGACCGTCCGCGGTGTCGCCATGAACCCGGTCGACCACCCGCACGGTGGTGGCGAGGGCAAGACGAGCGGTGGCCGCCACCCCGTCAGCCCCTGGGGTCAGGCCGAGGGTCGCACCCGCCGCCCCAACAAGCCGAGCGACCAGCTCATCGTCCGTCGCCGTTCGACCGGCAAGAAGAAGCGCTAGTAGGAGAGTCCGATGCCCCGCAGCCTCAAGAAGGGTCCGTTCGTCGACGACCACCTCCTCACCAAGGTGGTTCGCCAGAACGAGGCCGGCAGCAAGAACGTCATCAAGACCTGGTCGCGCCGCTCGATGATCGTCCCGGCCATGCTCGGCCACACGATCGCCGTGCACGACGGCCGCAAGCACATCCCGATCTTCGTCACCGAGACGATGGTCGGCCACAAGCTGGGCGAGTTCGCGCCCACCCGCACCTTCCGCGGCCACGTGAAGGACGACAAGAAGGGCCGTCGCCGCTAAGCGCGGTGACGGAAGAAGGAGAAGGCAATGGTTGAGTCGATCGCTCGCGTTCGTCACATCCGCGTGACCCCTCAGAAGGCCCGCCGTGTCGTCGAGATGATCCGCGGCAAGCAGGCCGAGGAGGCCCTCGCGATCCTGAAGTTCGCCCCGCAGGGCGCCTCGGAGCCGGTCTACAAGCTCGTCGCCTCGGCGATGGCGAACGCCCGGGTCAAGGCCGACGCGACGAACGAGTTCCTCGACGAGCAGGACCTGTACGTGTCCCGCGCATTCGTCGACGAGGGCACCACGCTCAAGCGGTTCCAGCCGCGTGCACAGGGTCGCGCGTTCCGCATCAACAAGCGGACGAGCCACATCACCGTCGTGCTCGCGACGCCGACCACGGAGGACGAGAAGTAATGGGACAGAAGGTCAACCCGTACGGCTTCCGCCTCGGCATCACCACCGACCACGTGTCGCGATGGTTCGCCGAGTCGACGAAGCCGGGGCAGCGCTACGCCGACTACGTGGCTGAGGACGTCCGCATCCGCAAGATGCTGACCACGAGCCTCGACCGCGCCGGCGTCGCCCGCATCGAGATCGAGCGCACCAAGGACCGCGTCCGCGTCGACATCCACACCGCCCGTCCGGGCATCGTGATCGGCCGTCGCGGCGCCGAGGCCGAGCGCATCCGCGCCGACCTCGAGAAGCTCACCGGCAAGCAGATCCAGCTGAACATCCTCGAGGTCAAGAACCCCGAGGGCTCCGCGCAGCTGGTCGCGCAGGGCATCGCAGAGCAGCTCAGCGCTCGCGTGGCGTTCCGCCGCGCGATGCGCAAGGGCCTGCAGTCGGCGCAGCGCGCCGGCGCCAAGGGCGTCAAGATCCGCGTGTCGGGCCGCCTCGGCGGCGCCGAGATGAGCCGCAGCGAGTCGTACCGCGAGGGCCGCGTGCCCCTGCACACGCTCCGCTCGAACATCGACTACGGCTTCTACGAGGCCCGCACGACCTTCGGCCGCATCGGCGTGAAGGTGTGGATCTACAACGGTGAGCTCACCAACCGCGAGCTGGCTCGCGAGCAGGCGAACCAGAAGCCGCAGCGCGAGCGTCGGGGTCCCCGTCGCGACGCAGAGGCAGGAGTCAAGGCGTAATCATGCTCATTCCCCGTCGAGTCAAGCACCGCAAGCAGCACCACCCGAAGCGCCGTGGCCAGGCCAGCGGCGGCACGGCAGTGTCGTTCGGTGAGTACGGCATCCAGGCGCTCACGCCTGCATACGTCACCAACCGTCAGATCGAGGCCGCACGTATCGCCATGACGCGCCACATCAAGCGCGGTGGCAAGGTGTGGATCAACATCTACCCCGACCGTCCGCTCACGAAGAAGCCCGCCGAGACCCGCATGGGCTCCGGCAAGGGCTCGCCCGAGTGGTGGGTCGCCAACGTCAAGCCCGGCCGCGTCCTCTTCGAGGTGGCCGGCGTCGACGAGACGCTCGCGCGCGAGGCGATGACGCGAGCCATTCACAAGCTGCCGCTCAAGGCACGCATCATCAAGCGCGAGGAGGCTGACGCATAATGGCGATCGGTTCCAAGGAGCTCATGCCCGCCGAGCTCGCCACCCTCGACGACGAGCGACTCGTCGTCGAGCTGAAGCGGGCCAAGGAAGAGCTGTTCAACCTGCGCTTCAAGTCGGCCACCGGCCAGCTGGAGTCGCACGGCCGCCTGCGCGCCGTCAAGCGTGACATCGCGCGGCTCTACACCGTCATCCGCGAGCGCGAGCTCGGCATCAGCGCCTCGCCGGCGCCGGTCGAGAAGGCCGCGGAGAAGAAGAAGTCGAAGAAGGCCGCCGAGGCCTCGACTCCTGAGGAAGACCAGAAGGCTGAGGACAACTGATGGCTACTGAGCAGCCCACGGACGACACCGTCCAGCGCGGCTACCGCAAGTCGCGCATCGGCTACGTCACCTCCGACAAGATGGAGAAGACCGTCGTCGTCGAGGTCGAGGACCGCGTCAAGCACCCGCTGTACGGCAAGGTGCTGCGCAAGTCGTCGAAGGTGAAGGCCCACGACGAGCAGAACGCCGCCGGCATCGGCGACCGCGTCCTGATCGCAGAGACCCGCCCGACGAGCGCCACCAAGCGGTGGCGCGTCGTCGAGATCCTCGAGAAGGCCAAGTAGGCCTCGGCCTCGAAGGAGATCCAGACATGATCCAGCAGGAATCCCGCGTCAAGGTCGCCGACAACACCGGCGCCAAGCAGCTCCTGACCATCCGCGTGCTCGGCGGCTCCGGCCGTCGCTACGCCGGCCTCGGTGACACCATCGTGGCCACGGTCAAGGACGCCATCCCGGGCGGCGCGGTCAAGAAGGGCGATGTGGTCAAGGCCGTCATCGTCCGCACCGTGAAGTCCACCCGCCGTCCCGACGGCTCCTACATCAAGTTCGACGAGAACGCAGCGGTCATCCTGAAGACGGACGGCGACCCCCGCGGCACCCGCATCTTCGGTCCCGTCGGTCGCGAGCTCCGCGACAAGCGCTTCATGAAGATCGTCTCGCTCGCACCGGAGGTGATCTGACCCATGGCCAGCATCAAGAAGGGCGACCTCGTCGTCGTCATCGCCGGCGCGCGCGAGTCGCGCGGCGGCGACCGGGGCAAGACCGGACGCGTGATCGAGGTCCTGCGCGAGCAGAACCGCGTGATCGTCGAGGGCGTCAACCTCGTCACCAAGCACATCAAGGTCGGCCAGACCAACCGCGGCACCCGCACGGGTGGCATCGAGACCCACGAGGCCCCGATCCACGTGTCGAACGTCGCGCTCGTCGACCCCGAGTCGAAGAAGCCCACGCGCGTGCGCCGCGAGACCAAGACCGTCGAGAAGAACGGCGTCTCGATCCCGCAGAAGGTCCGCGTCGCGACGAAGTCGGGCAAGGAGATCAAGAGCAATGACTGACACCGCTGTGCGCCTGCCCAGGCTCAAGCAGCAGTACCGCGAGACGATCGTGAAGCGGCTCCAGGAGGAGCTCGGCTTCGAGAACGTCATGCAGGTGCCTGGCCTGACCAAGATCGTCGTCAACACGGGTGTCGGCGAGGCCGCGCGCGACTCGAAGGTGATCGAGGGCGCGATCCGCGACCTCACGCTGATCACCGGGCAGAAGCCGAAGGTCACCGCCGCCCGCAAGTCGATCGCCCAGTTCAAGCTGCGCGACGGCATGCCCATCGGCGCGCACGTCACGCTGCGCGGCGACCGCATGTGGGAGTTCCTCGACCGTCTGCTGACGCTCGCCCTCCCGCGCATCCGCGACTTCCGCGGCCTGAGCCCCGACCAGTTCGACGGCAGCGGCAACTACACGTTCGGCCTCACGGAGCAGTCGGTGTTCCACGAGATCGACCAGGACAAGATCGACCGCGTCCGCGGCTTCGACATCACCGTCGTCACGACGGCGAAGACGGATGACGCGGGTCGCGCGCTGCTCAAGGCGCTCGGCTTCCCCTTCAAGTCCTGACCCCATCGGCGCCGCCGGCGCCGAGCACAACGTCAAGGTCGCTGTCCGTGGAACGGGCAGCGAAACCAGAACGGAGAACACCCATGACGATGACCGACCCGGTCGCCGACATGCTGACGCGTCTGCGCAACGCCAACACGGCGATGCACGACGAGGTCACGCTGCCGTCGTCGAACCTCAAGGCGAACATCGCCGAGATCCTCGAGCGCGAGGGCTTCATCTCGGGCTGGAAGGTCGAGGACGCTCGCGTCGGCAAGTCGCTGACGCTGAGCCTCAAGTACGGCCCGAACCGCGAGCGCGCGCTCGCCGGCCTGAAGCGGGTCTCGAAGCCCGGTCTGCGCGTGTACGCGCGATCGACCGAGATCCCCCAGGTGCACGGCGGCCTCGGCGTCGCCATCCTGTCCACGAGCTCGGGCCTCCTCACGGACCGTGAGGCCGAGCAGAAGGGCGTCGGCGGGGAAGTCCTCGCCTACGTGTGGTGAGCTGACATGTCACGAATCGGACGTCTCCCCATCGACATCCCCACGGGTGTCGAGATCTCGGTGAACGACGACGTCGTCACCGTCAAGGGCCCCAAGGGCGAGCTCACGACCCGCATCGCGCAGCCGATCGAGGTCGAGATCGCCGACGGCCAGGTGCAGGTCACCCGGCCCGACGACGAGCGCGAGTCGCGCTCGCTGCACGGCCTCACCCGCACGCTGATCGCCAACGACATCGTGGGCGTCACGGAGGGCTACTCCAAGTCCCTCGAGGTCGTCGGCACCGGCTACCGCGTGCAGGCGAAGGGCACGGGCCTCGAGTTCGCGCTCGGCTACTCGCACCCGATCAGCGTCGAGCCGCCCGCCGGCATCACGTTCGCGGTCGAGGGCAACAACAAGATCACCGTCAGCGGCATCTCCAAGCAGGCCGTCGGCGAGGTCGCCGCGAATCTCCGCAAGCTGCGCAAGCCGGAGCCCTACAAGGGCAAGGGCGTTCGCTACGCGGGCGAGCAGATCCGCCGCAAGGCTGGAAAGGCTGGTAAGTGATGGGCATCGGTACCCGAGGCAAGAGCAAGTCGGCTGCCCGCGGCCGCCGTCACGCACGCCTCCGCAAGAAGATCGTCGGCACCGCTTCGGTGCCGCGCATGGTCGTCACCCGCTCGGCACGCCACGTGTTCGTGCAGGTCGTCGACGACTCGCAGGGCATCACCGTCGCCTCGGCGTCGACCATGGAGGCTGACCTCCGCGGGCTCGACGGCGACAAGACGGCTAAGGCCAAGCGCGTCGGCGAGCTGGTCGCAGAGCGTGCGAAGGCTGCCGGCATCGAGACGGTCGTCTTCGACCGCGGCGGCAACCGCTACGCCGGTCGCGTCGCCGCGATCGCCGACGGCGCACGAGAGGCAGGGCTGGGACTGTGAGCGAAGAGAACAAGGACACGCAGGTGACGGACACCACGCAGCAGGCTGCGGCCGGCGCGCCCGCCGCTGAGGCCGGCCAGTCGGCCGACCACCGCGACGAGCCCCGCGAGCAGCGCCGCGGCAGCCGCGATCGCGGCACGCGCAACGAGCGCGGCCGCCGCGACGACCGCACGGAGAACCAGTTCCTCGAGCGCGTCGTGACGATCAACCGCGTCTCGAAGGTCGTCAAGGGCGGCCGCCGCTTCAGCTTCACGGCCCTCGTGGTCGTCGGAGACGGCGACGGCATGGTCGGCGTCGGCTACGGCAAGGCGCGCGAGGTCCCGACGGCGATCTCGAAGGGCGTCGAGGAGGCGAAGAAGAACTTCTTCCGCGTCCCCCGCATCGCCAAGACGATCCCGCACCCGGTGCAGGGCGAGGCCGCCGCAGGCGTCGTGCTGCTGCGCCCCGCTGCCGCCGGTACCGGCGTCATCGCGGGCGGTCCCGTGCGCGCCGTGCTCGAGTGCACAGGCATCCACGACGTGCTGAGCAAGTCGCTCGGCTCGTCGAACTCCATCAACATCGTCCACGCGACGGTCGAGGCGCTGCGCATGCTCGAGGAGCCCCGCGCAGTGGCAGCCCGTCGTGGTCTCGACGTGGACCGCGTCGTGCCGGAGCGCCTGCTCCGTGCCGAGGCGGAGCACACGAAGCACGAGGCCGAGATCGCGAAGGCGGCATCCAAGTGAGCAAGCTGAAGATCACGCAGACGAAGTCGGTGATCAGCGAGAAGCAGTACCAGCGCGACACGCTGCGCTCGCTGGGGCTCAAGCGCATCGGCCAGACGGTCGAGCGCGAGGACAACCAGCAGAACCGCGGTTACGTCAACACGGTTCGGCACCTCGTCAAGGTCGAGGAGATCGAGAATGACTGACAAGAACGAGTCGGCCGAGCTGCCGTCGCTCAAGGTGCACCACCTCCGGCCCGCCCCGGGCTCGAAGACCGCGCGCACGCGCGTCGGTCGTGGTGAGGCGTCGAAGGGCAAGACGGCCGGTCGAGGCACGAAGGGCACGAAGGCCCGCTACCAGGTGCGTCCCGGGTTCGAGGGCGGCCAGCTGAACAGCGTCATGCGCGCTCCCAAGCTGCGCGGCTTCAAGAACCCGTTCCGCACGGAGTACCAGGTCGTCAACGTGGGCCAGCTCAACGAGCTGTACCCGAACGGCGGGGACGTCACGGTCGCGGATCTGGTCGCCAAGGGCGCCGTCCGCAAGAACGAGCTCGTGAAGGTGCTCGCCGGTGGCGAGCTCTCGGTCGCGCTCACGATCGCGGTCGACAAGGTGTCGGCTGCGGCGGAGCAGAAGATCGTGGCCGCTGGCGGCTCGGTCAAGTAAGTAGGCTGAGGGGCGGTCCGTGCGCGGACCGCCCCGATTGCCATTCTCTGGAAGGCTGCACGTGTTCAGTGCCATCGCACGCATCTTCAAGACGCGCGACCTGCGTCGGAAGATCCTCTTCACGCTCGCCATCGTGGCGCTGTTCCGGCTCGGGTCGTTCATCCCCGCGCCGTTCGTCGACTACGGCAACGTGCAGGAGTGCATCGCAGCCAACCAGACCGCGACGGGCCTCTACCAGCTCGTCAACCTCTTCTCCGGCGGCGCCCTGCTGCAGCTGAGCATCTTCGCGCTGGGCATCATGCCCTACATCACCGCGGCGATCATCACGCAGCTGCTGCGCGTCGTCATCCCCCACTTCGAGGCGCTCTACAAGGAGGGCCAGGCGGGGCAGGGCAAGCTCACCCAGTACACGCGCTACATGACGATCGCGCTTGCGGTGCTGCAGTCCACCACCCTCATCACGGTCGCCCGCTCCGGCGCGCTGTTCTCGCAGACCGGCGGCCCGGCGCTGCCGCAGTGCCAGAACCTGCTGACGAACGACTCGTGGTGGTCGATCACGCTCATGATCTTCACGATGACCGCCGGCACCGGCCTCATCATGTGGTTCGGCGAGCTCGTCACCGAGCGCGGCGTCGGCAACGGCATGTCGCTGCTCATCTTCACGTCGATCGCCGCGACCTTCCCGACGGCCCTCGGCCAGATCTTCCAGACGCAGGGCCCGAACACCTTCATCATGGTGCTGGTCGTCGGCATCATCATCATGGGCCTCGTGGTCTTCGTCGAGCAGTCGCAGCGGCGCATCCCGGTGCAGTACGCGAAGCGCATGGTCGGCAGGCGCATGTACGGCGGCCAGTCGACCTACATCCCGATCAAGGTCAACATGGCCGGCGTCATCCCGGTCATCTTCGCCTCGTCGCTGCTGTACCTCCCGATGCTCGTGGCGCAGTTCAGCACGCCGACCGACGGCACCGCGCCGCCCGAGTGGGTGCTGTGGGTGCAGGCGAACCTCACCTCCGGCGACGCGCCGCTCTACATGCTGGTGTTCTTCCTGCTGAACGTCGGGTTCACCTACTTCTACGTCGCGATCACCTTCAACCCGGAGGAGGTCGCCGACAACATGAAGAAGTACGGCGGCTTCATCCCCGGCATCCGCGCCGGCCGTCCCACGGCGGAGTACCTCGACTACGTGCTCACGCGCATCACGCTGCCCGGCTCGCTGTACCTCGGCATCGTCGCGCTCATCCCGCTCATCGCGCTGTCGACCGTCGGTGCGAACCAGAACTTCCCGTTCGGCGGCGCCTCGATCCTCATCATCGTCGGCGTCGGCCTCGAGACGGTCCGCCAGATCGACGCGCAGCTGCAGCAGCGCCACTACGAAGGGCTCATCCGCTAGATGCCGAACCTCCTCATCGTGGGCCCGCCCGGTGCGGGCAAGGGCACGCAGGCAGCCCGGATCGCCGAGGCGCTGGGCGTCCCCGCCGTCTCGACCGGCGACATCTTCCGCCAGAACATCAAGGACCGCACCGAGCTCGGGCAGCGTGTGTCGGCCATCCTCGACGCGGGCGAGTACGTGCCCGACTCGCTCACGAACGAGCTGATCGACGACCGGCTCGCGCAGGCGGACGCCGACGGCGGCTACCTGCTCGACGGCTACCCGCGCACTGCGGGCCAGGTCGAGTTCCTCGACGGCGTCAACCTGCGTCGCGGCGAGCAGCTCGACGCGGTCATCCGGCTGGTCGCCGACACCGACGAGGTCGTCCGGCGCCTGCTCTCGCGCGCCCAGGAGCAGGGCCGCAGCGACGACGGCGAGGACGTCATCCGTCACCGCCTCGAGGTGTACGAGCGCGAGACCGCGCCGCTCATCGCGATCTTCGCCGAGCGCGGCCTCGTCGTCGAGGTCGACGGCATCGGCGCGGTCGACGACGTCACCGAGCGCATTCTCGCCGGCCTGCGCCAGCGAGGCATCGCGTCCTGATGCGCGCCCGCGGCCCCTACAAGTCGCGCCGCGAGCTCGCCGGCATGCGCGAGCCCGGCCGCATCACGGCCCTCGCGCTGCAGGCGGTCGAGCAGGAGATCCGCGCCGGCGTGACGACGCTCGAGCTCGACGCGGTCGCCGAGCGCGTCATCCGCGAGCACGGCGCCGTCCCCAACTTCCAGCTCGAGCCCGGGTACGAGCACGCGCTCTGCGTCAACGTCAACGACGTCGTCGTGCACGGCGTCCCCGGCGCGTACGTGCTCGAGCCCGGCGATCTCGTCACGGTCGACTGCGGCGCGACGATCGACGGCTTCCACGGCGATGCCGCGATCTCGGTCGTCGTGCCCGGTGGCGATCCTGCGGTCGCAGCCGAGCGCCAGCGGCTCAGCGACGTCACGCGGGAGGCGCTCTGGCAGGGCATCGCCGCCCTCGCGAGCGCGAAGCAGCTGGGCGAGGTGGGCGCCGCGGTCGAGGACCACGTCGAGGCCCGCAGCGACTACGGCATCAGCGACGACTACATCGGCCACGGCATCGGCAGAGCCATGCATGAGGATCCGCCGGTGTTCAACTACCGCACGCGCGTGATGGGACCGCCGGTCAAGCCGGGCCTGTGCGTCGCGATCGAGCCGATCATCCACGCCGGCTCCACCGAGACGACGATCGACACCGACGGCTGGACGGTGCGCAGCGCCGACGGCTCCGACGCCTGCCAGTGGGAGCACTCCGTCGCCGTGCACTCGGGCGGCATCTGGGTGCTGACCGCGCTCGACGGGGGAGCGGCCGGGCTCGCGTCCTTCGGCATCGAGCCCGCGAGGATCCTCGACCGCTGAGTCAGGCTGCCAGGCGGTCGCCGGTCACGAGCTCGCGGTACGTCCGCACGATGTCGACCGTGACGCCGAGCTCGTCCGCGAGCTCCCCGTCGTCGTGGGTCCACGCGCACGCGGTCGCGAGCGCGTCCGGGTCGATCAGCACGCGCGCCGCGAACCGCTCGGCCGCGCGCTCGGCGGCCGCCGACTCGTCGACGTGCATGAAGAGCGCGTGGCCCAGCTCGTGCGCGAGCACCGACCGCTGCTCGACGGGCGTGAGGCCGCGGGCGAGCAGGATGCGGCGGCGGCGATGGTCGTAGGCGCCGAGGCGGTCGCTCGGCAGGCGCGCGATGTGCACCTCGACGTCCACCTGCGCGCACAGCCGGACCAGCTCACTCAGCGTGGGGCTCGTCCCTTCGAGCGCCGCCGCGCCGCGCCGCAAGTCCATGGACGTCCTCCTCGATCGCGCCTTCGTCGTGGATGGCGGTCACCGTAGCGTCACCCGCTGACACCGATCCGGCGCGCACGTGCGCAGCCAGCGTCGCGATCGCCGCGTCGGCGGCGAGGTGCTGCCGATCGGCGGGCACGTTGGAGAGCAGCTCCGACATGACGGCGATCCAGAGCTCGACCTCCGGGTCGTGCCGCTGGCTGTCGGTCGCGAGGCCCAGCGCGGCGAACAGCCGCCGCAGCACATCCTCCTGGGGCGCGCCCGCACCGCGCTCGATGTTGCTCACCGTCGTGCGGTCGACGTCCGCGAGCTCGGCGAGCGCCTTCTGGCTCAGGCCGCGTCGCAGGCGGGCCGGCCGCACGAGGGCGGCGTAGTGCGCCCGCTCGATCGCGCTCGCCCCGCGTAGGTGGATGGACATCGGTCGACCTCGTCTCTGCCTCGGACCTAGATTATCCGCACGTCGGCGGGCGAGTGGCGGCACTCTTCGACGAATCTTCGACAACTTGCGCATCTCTGCGGCGGGCCCTGTGGAAACTCCTTGCGGTGACGTCGAAAACATGGCATGGTTTCCGACATGTCGGTCGAATCACGCGTAGGCGCTTCACTCGCGGCCCTGCGCGATTCCGCCGGGCTCTCGCAGCAGCAGCTGGCCGATCGCGCGGGGACACCGCTCTCGACGATCGTCGGCATCGAGCAGGGCTCGATCGAGCCCCCTGTCTCCCTGGTGGCGCGGCTGAGCGCGACCATCGCGGCCTGCCTTCGAGAGGAGCGCGAGTGATGCGCCGCCAGCACGGCGCCCACCGTCCTCGTGCCGCGCGGCACGGGCACCCGCACCACGGGTGAGATGAAGGAGGAGTCCACATGCACATCGAAACACGCACAGGGCGGGCCGCGGTCTGGACCGCATCCGTCGGAGTCAGCATCGTCGGGGTGATCGCCGCGGGGGTCTCCCTCGCCTGGCTCGTCGGCAGCTTCGGGATCTCGACGGCCGCCGCGTCGCAGATCGTCACCGCGATCGAGATCGGCGGCGCCGCCCTCGCGATCGTCGGTGCCCTCTTCAGCGGGGGCCTCGCGGGCGCTGTCATCTCGACAGTGGTCTGGTACCTCAAGCGCAAGCTGCGCTCGGTCGCGATCGCCTGACATGGCCGCGACCGGCATCATCGAGGGGCGCCCGTCCGTCGGGGTGCCGGTCGCGCTGGCGGCCGGCGTCCTCGGCGCCGTGACCTGCATCTCGGCTGCGGCCGGCGACGGCATCGCGAGCCTCAACGCGGCCGCGGTCGCGGCCGGCGACATCGACGACATCGTGCTCGCGGGCGACAGGGATGCGGCGGCGATCGCCGTGCGCAACCTGGGAGCGATCGCGCTGCTCGCAGCGGGCGCCCCGATGCTCGGCATCCTCAC
>DASSWY010000229.1:0-3685 GCA_035704325.1 Microcella sp.
CCCGAGAAGGCCGAGCACCGACTCGCGAAGGGCGATCGCGGTCACCGTCGCCACTACGCCGCCCGCGACCGTGCCGGCGTAGAGCAGCCGTCGGCGCTGACGATCGAGTCGGCGCGCGAGCACCACGACGCCGAGCGTGAACGCGCATCCCGCGAGTGCGACCGTCACAGTGGCCGACTGTGTCAGCAGGAGGGTGAGCGTTGACATGCCGCCCCAGAACCATGCTGTGACCACGGGAACGCGTCGATCGGCCAGCTGAACGCCGAAGACGATGAGGCCGAGCGCGGCCGCGGTGGCGAGCAGGTTGGCGTTGCCAACGATGCCCTGAATGCGGCCGCCGTCGAGAACAGAGAAGAGTTCGGCGCGCGACCAGAAGAACGCGGCGGGAACGGGCTCGTCGTAGTCGGTAAAGAACGGAAATACCGGCGCGCGAATCACCGCAGCGACGACGAGTTCAAAGAACAGAGACAGCCCGATCAGCCAACGTAGAGCGACACCCGCGGCCCGCACGAACTGTTCGAGAGAAATCGTGGCTGCCATGACGACCCCGACGAACACGGTTGCAATCGTGGTCAATACCGCGAGTGCCGTTGTGAGTGGATATGCCGACCACGCGGTCGACAGCGCGGTGAGGAGGAGGAATGCGGCAAGGGCGATCGGCAGGCGGCGCGGGTCTACACGTGTACGGGCAGTCACCACGATCCACGCGATGAGCAGGGCCACGGCGATTATGGCCCAGCCCCACCAGCTGAGGAGGTTGCGCCAGAAGTCGCCGGCGAGCAACGTGAAAACGGTGAGCGAGGCGAGAGCAACCCGTTTTTCGCGCAGCCAGCTCATGTTCGCAAGCCTAGTTGCGAGGCAGTGCCCTGCGTGCTCACACGAAGGCGCTGACTCCCGTGATCGCTCGGCCGACAATGAGGCTGTTCATCTCGCGCGTGCCCTCGTAGCTGTAGAGCGCCTCGGCGTCGGCGAAGAAGCGGGCGACGTCGTAGTCGAGCACGATGCCGTTGCCCCCGAGCACCTCGCGGCAGAGGGCGACAACCTCGCGCATGGAGGTGGTGGCAAAAGCCTTCGCCATCGACGCGTGCTCGTCACGCTGCTCGCCGTTGTCGAGCATCTGGGACACGCGCACGCAGAGGGCGATCGACGCCGTGATCTTGCCCAGGCAGCGGGCGAGGAGGTCTTGTACGAGCTGGTGATGGGCAATGGGCTTGCCGAACTGGTGGCGCTCTTTCGTGTAGGCGACGGCGGCCTCGTAGGCGCCGATCGCCGTGCCGACCGCAGCCCATGCCACCTCGGCGCGGGTCAGGCGAAGCACGCCCGCCGTGTTCTTGAACGACTCGGCGTTCGCGAGTTTCAGGCTGTTCGGCACCCGCACGTCGGTGAGCGTGATGTCGGCGTTCTGCACGATGCGCAGCGCCTGCTTGCGCTCGATCTTCGTCGCGACGTATCCGGGGGTGTCGGTGGGCACGATGAAGCCTTTGACCTGACCGTCTTCGGTGCTTTTCGCCCAAATGATCGTGATGTCGCTGAAGGTGGCGTTGCCGATCCAGCGCTTCTGGCCGTTCAGCACCCAGTCGTCGCCGTCGGGGGTCGCGGTGGTGCGCAGGCCCTGGGCGCTGTCGCTGCCCGAGAGTGGCTCGGTCAGGCCGAAGGCACCGATGACCTCACCGCTGCGCAGCTTCGGAAGCCACTCGGCGCGCTGCTCGGGCGAACCGCAGACTCCGATGGAGCCCATGGCGAGGCCATTCTGCACACCGACGTAGGTGGCGACGCTCGCGTCGATGCGGGCGAGCTCGAGGGCCGTCCAGCCGCCGTACAGGGCCGAATAGTCGCCCGTCTTGGTCTCGGCCCACAACTCGCCGAAGGTCGGGTGCTGGTGCAGGACGTCGATGATCTGACGCGGGAACTCAGCCTTGTCCCACGCGTCGTTCACGATCGGCTTAATGTGCTGTTCGAGGTCGGCGCGCAGGGCGGCAAGTGCTGCCTTCTCGTGGTCGCGCAACTGCGCTTCGAAACCGTAGAAGTCGCTGATGAGGGGTTCGAGGGTCATGGCACCACTATCCCTGCCGGTCGACGGCGATTGAGAATCTTTTGTTCTCGGCGTCGGTGCGGTACACCCCGCTCGCACCGCTGACTTGTGGCGTTTCGACGACAGCGTCGTCACTACCGAAGCGGCGCTGCTGCTGGTGTCGTGGTTGGCACACGGAAGGCGACACCCTCGCGAGTCCACACCGAACTTGGATAGTTGTTGTCCACGAAGTCGGCCTCTGAACTGCTCGCCGTGTAGAAGTGATTCATGTAGGACGGGCTCCAGAAGCGGGCGACTGGCCGTGTCTCCGGGGCAGACGACGAGGACGGATACACGTAGAACGCGATGCCCTCGTACTTCCACACCTCATCCGGGTAATCGTTGATGACTTTGTCGCGCTCTGCGGTGCTGGCCGTATAGAAGTGTGACTGCCCTGTTGTGCTCCAGAAGCGGTAAACGGCCACAGTCCCCGTGACCGGGGAGGCGAAGGCGCCGAATGCGGGACCTTCGTATCGCCACACGCGATCCGGGTAATTCGCCATGATCGAATCACGCTCTGAAACGCTGCGCGTGTAGAAGTGGGTCTGCTTCTCGTCGCTCCAAAAGCGATACACAGCCGTCGCGGCAGCAGCCCCCGTCGTCTTGACGGCGACCTCACTGCTGTACGGCCCGCTCCCGGCCGCGCCATCGGCCCGAACGCGTACCGAGTACGTGTTCCCCGCGGCAAGCCCCGAGATCGTCGCGGTCGTCGCCGTCGACGCCCCGTCGCTAGCCGTCAGCCACGTCGACGTGCCACTGCGACGAAATTGGATCGTGTAGTCGGTGACCTTGTCGGCATTCATCGTCGGAGCGCTCCAGCTGACTGTCGCCGACGTGTCGCCCTGCGCCGTCGCCGAGACGCCCGACACTGCGCCAGGAACCGAAGACGTGTCGACCGCCAGCGAGCTCAGCAGCCGGTTTGGCGATCCGGTGCCCGTCGAGGTGACGCGACCCGTAAATGCCTGGCCGACGAGCGCTGATTCCACCGAGCGTGCCGACGCGCCCGGCATGGTTGACCAGAGCAGCGCCGCTGCGCCGGCCACGTGGGGCGCCGCGATCGAGGTGCCCGACATCAGAACGGGCGCGTTCGACCCGTCGTTGTCCACCGAGATGATGTTGTTGCCGGGGGCGAAGATGTCGAGGCAGGGGCCGAAGTTCGAGAACGAGGCGCGAGCATCCTGAATTGTGGTGGCTCCGACGGTGAGCGCTTCCGGGGCGGAGGCCGGTGATTCCACGCACGCGTCCCTGTTGGTATTTCCCGCGGCCGCCACGACGATCAGGCCGGCCGCAGTGGCCTCCTTGACCGCCAGATTCATTTGCGAGTTCTGGCCACCGCTCAGGCTCATGTTGATGACGCCGGGCGTGCCGGCCGGGTGGTGGGTGATGACCCAGTCGATGGCGGTGAGCACGGTGCTGAGGGCGGCACTGTTGGCGCAGTCGAACACGCGCACGGGCACGATCAGCGCCTGCTTTGCCACGCCCCAGCTCGAGCTGGCGACCGAGCCCGCGACGTGCGTGCCGTGACCGTTGCAGTCAGACGAACCGCGGCCATCGTTGACCGCCGTTGCCCCCGCGAGCAGGCGGCTGCCGAACTGTTGCGCGTTCGGCGTCACT
>DASSWY010000234.1:0-2335 GCA_035704325.1 Microcella sp.
CGCGCGTCGAGGCGCGGGCGGTCACGGGTCGGATACGATAGAACCCCGTGGCAGACACTTCAGACTCCGGGAACGGTGACCGCGTCACCAAGCACATCTTCGTCACCGGGGGAGTCGTCTCCTCACTCGGTAAGGGCCTCACCGCCGCGAGCCTCGGCAATCTGCTGACCGCGCGGGGCCTCAGGGTCGTCATGCAGAAGCTTGACCCGTACCTGAACGTCGACCCGGGCACCATGAACCCGTTCCAGCACGGCGAGGTGTTCGTCACCGACGACGGCGCCGAGACCGACCTCGACATCGGGCACTACGAGCGCTTTCTCGACATCAACCTGAACCAGGCCGCGAACGTCACCACCGGCCAGATCTACAGCCAGGTCATCGCGAAGGAACGCCGCGGCGAGTACCTCGGCGACACCGTGCAGGTGATTCCGCACATCACCGACGAGATCAAGCGCCGCATGCGCCTGCAGGCCGAAGACAGCCCGCAGCCCGACGTCATCATCACCGAGATCGGTGGCACGGTCGGCGACATCGAGTCGCAGCCGTTCATCGAGTCGGCCCGCCAGGTGCGCCACGAGCTCGGCCGCAAGAACGTGTTTTTCGTGCACGTGAGCCTCGTGCCGTTCATGGGTGCGTCGGGCGAGCAGAAGACGAAGCCGACGCAGCACTCGGTTGCGGCCCTGCGGTCAATCGGTATCCAGCCGGATGCGCTGGTGCTGCGCAGCGACCGCCCCGTCACGAGCGCCAACCGCCGCAAGATCGCGCTCATGTGCGACGTTGACGAGCAGGCCGTCGTCAATGCGGTCGACGTGCCGTCGATCTACGACATCCCGTCGATGCTGCACAGTCAGGGCCTCGACGCCTACATCATCGACCAACTCGGCCTCGAGGCGAACGACGTGACGTGGGACGGCTGGGCCGACCTGCTGACCGCCGTGCACGAGCCCAAGCGCGAGGTCACGATCGGCCTCGTCGGCAAGTACATCGACCTGCCCGACGCCTACCTGAGCGTGACCGAGGCGCTGCGCGCGGGTGCGTTCGCGCACCAGTCGAAGGCCGTGATTCGCTGGATCGCCTCCGACGAGTGCGAGACCCCCGAGGGTGCCGCGAAGCACCTCAGCGACGTCGACGCGATCTGCGTGCCCGGCGGTTTCGGCGTGCGCGGCATCGAGGGCAAGCTCGGCGCGCTGCGCTTCGCCCGCGAGAACATGATCCCGACGCTCGGGCTGTGCCTCGGCCTGCAGTGCATGGTCATCGAATACGCGCGCAATATTGCGGAGCTGCCCGGAGCATCCTCGAGCGAATTCGACCCCGACACCGAGTTTCCCGTCATCGCGACGATGGCCGAGCAGGTCGCCCACATCGACGGCGGCGACCTGGGCGGCACCATGCGCCTCGGGCTGTACGAGGCGGCGCTCGCCGAGGGCTCGCTCGCGCGCGCGCTGTATGGCGAGGCGTCGATCAGCGAGCGGCACCGTCACCGCTACGAGGTGAACAACGCTTACCGCGAGCGCATCGCTGAGGCCGGCCTGTCGTTCTCGGGCACGAGCCCCGACGGCTCGCTCGTCGAGTTTGTCGAGCTGCCGCGCGAGCAGCACCCCTTCTACATCGCCACGCAGGCGCACCCCGAGCTGCGCTCGCGCCCGAACCGCGCTCACCCGCTGTTCTCGGGTCTCGTCGCCGCCGCCATCGACCGTCAGAAGGCCAGCCGCCTGTTCGACGACGAGCAGTCCGAGGGCGAGTAGCCGCGTGGGCGAGCCGTCGGGCGTCGACGCGTCTGCCGTGGGCGCGCCGCTCGCCGACGAGCCGTTCGAGCCGGCGATCGCCTCGAGCGACACCGTTTTCGACGGGGCCGTCTGGGATATCCGCCGCGAACGCTTCGCCTTCGGCGACGGCGAGCTGGTGCGCGAATTCGTCGCGCACACGGGTGCGGTCGCGGTGCTCGCGATCGACGACAACGATCGGATGCTCGCCATTCGTCAGTACCGTCACCCCATTCGCGAGCGCAATTGGGAGCTGCCCGCGGGCCTGCTTGACGTGCCCGGTGAGGACCCGCTCGAGGCGGCCAAGCGCGAACTCGCCGAGGAGGCCGACCTCACGGCCGCGCACTGGGAGCCGCTGATTCAGCTGCACACGACCCCCGGCGGCTCGGACGAGATCATCCACGTCTACCGCGCGACCGGCCTCGCCGCCGCTGCCGAGGTCTTCGACCGCGACGGCGAGGAGGCCGACATCGTCACGCGCTGGGTCGCCGTCGACGTGGCGGTGGATGCGGTGCTCGCCGGGCGCGCCCGCAACGGCATCTTCATGGCCGCCGTGCTCGCCGAGTACGCGC
>DASSWY010000238.1:0-5220 GCA_035704325.1 Microcella sp.
TGCCGGCGAGGGCGAAGCGGTGCTGATCACCCTCGACAAGCTCGACAAGATCGGCGTCGACGGCGTGCTCGCCGAACTGCGTGAGCGGGGCATGCCCGAGGCCGCGGTGGCGGCCCTCGCCGAGGTGCCCGCGCTCGTCGCAGCGAAAGCCGGTGAGAGCGCGACGGCGGCCGTGACGGCCGAGGCGATCCGCGCATCCCTGCCCGCCGGAATCGACGAGACGGCTGTCAGGGACCTCGCCGCGATCGCCGACGCGGTGGGCGACGGGGTGCCGCTCGCGTTCGACCCGTTCCTCGTGCGCGGCATGGGCTACTACACGGGCCCCATCTTCGAGGTCGCCCACCCCGAATTCGGCTACTCGCTCGGCGGCGGCGGCCGTTACGACGGCATGATCGGTCGCTTCGCTGGCACCGACGTCGCCGCGTGCGGCTTCTCGCTCGGATTCGAGCGCCTTGTCGACCTCGTGACGACGGGCGAGGATGCGCGCGGCGGCTCCGCGCTCATCGTCGACAAAGACGTCGCCCCGGCTGACACGATCACCCTGAAGCGTGCCCTCGTCGAGGGTGGCGATCGGGTGCGCGTCGTGACCCGCGCGAAGAACATGCGTGCACTGCTCGAGCGCCTCGAGGCCGACGGCTACACGCGCTTCGCCACCGTGCGGGCGGGCGAGCGTGACGCCGCCGCCCTGCAGTGGCGCGCGCTCGGCGAGTAGGCTGGTCGCCGGCTCCGCTCTGTTCGAAGCCGACACCCCACCACCACCGTTAGGAGACCTTCCGTGGCTGCAATCGAGGCCGTAGGCGCTCGCGAGATTCTCGACTCCCGTGGCAACCCGACCGTCGAGGTGGAGGTGTTGCTCGACGACGGCACCGTCTCGCGCGCCGCCGTTCCCTCCGGCGCATCGACCGGCGCCTTCGAGGCGTACGAGCTGCGCGACGGCGATAAGGGCCGTTACCTCGGCAAGGGCGTGCTGAAGGCCGTCGACGCCGTGCTCGACGTGCTCGGCCCCGCCATCGAGGGCCTCGAGGCGAGCGACCAGCGCCTCATCGACGCCGAGCTGAAGGCCGCCGACGGCACCGACAACAAGTCGAAGCTCGGCGCCAACGCCATCCTCGGCGTCTCGCTCGCCGTCGCGAAGGCCGCGGCCGACTCGGCCGACCTGCCGCTGTTCCGCTACGTCGGTGGCCCGAACGCCCACCTGCTGCCCGTGCCGATGATGAACGTCATCAACGGTGGCGCCCACGCCGACACCGGCGTTGACGTGCAGGAGTTCATGATTCTGCCCATCGGCGCCGACAGCTTCACCGAGGCGCTGCGCTGGGGTGCTGAGACCTACCACGCCCTCAAGGGCGAGCTGAAGGCGGGCGGCTTTGCCACCGGCCTCGGCGACGAGGGTGGATTCGCCCCCGACCTCGCCGGTACGAAGGCCGCGCTCGACTTCCTCGTCGCCGCCATCGAGAAGGCCGGCTTCCGCGCCGGCACCGACATCGCGCTCGGCCTCGACGTTGCCGCCACCGAGTTCTTCGAGAACGGCGTGTACCGCTTCGAGGGCAGCGAGCGTTCGGCCGAGCAGATGTCGGCGTTCTACGGCGAGCTGCTCGACGCGTACCCGCTCGTCACGATCGAAGACCCGCTGTCGGAGGACGACTGGGACGGCTGGGCTGCGCTCACCAGCTCGATCGGCTCGCGCACGCAGCTCGTCGGCGACGACCTGTTCGTCACGAACCCCGCCCGCCTCGGCGACGGCATCGGCCGTGGCACGGCGAACTCGCTGCTCGTCAAGGTCAACCAGATCGGCACGCTCACCGAGACGCTCGACGCCGTTGCGCTCGCGCAGCGCAGCGGTTACACCGCCGTGCTCTCGCACCGCTCGGGTGAGACCGAAGACACGACGATCGCCGACCTCGCGGTGGCGACCAACTGTGGGCAGATCAAGACCGGCGCCCCCGCCCGCAGCGAGCGCGTCGCGAAGTACAACCAGCTGCTGCGCATCGAGGAAGAGCTGGGCGAGGCCGCGGTGTATGCGGGCCGCAGTGCTTTCCCGCGGTTCTCGGCGTAGGCAGAGCCGGCATAACGAAAACTCAGCACCACCGCTTCGGGCCCGTCGCGTCGACACTGACGCGGCGGGCCCGTCGCGTACCCTGAGAGATATGGCGCGACGTACCCCGAGCATCCCCGTCGCGATGCCCGACGACGCGCCCGCGCAGAGCCCGTGGTTTCGCAACTTGCAGATGTCGGGGCTGACGGTGACGGTGCTCATTCTCATCGTCGGCGCCCTCGTCGTGCTCGCCCCGAGCCTGCGCGTGCTCGTCGAGCAGCGGCAAGAACTCGCGGCGCTCGAGCAGCGGGTCGCCGAGCAGCAGGCGCTCGTCGACGGGCTTGAAATCGAGATCGATCGCTGGCAAGACCCGGCCTTCATCGAGGCGCAGGCCCGCGACCGGCTGCTGTACGTATACCCCGGCGACATCAGCTACCTCGTGATCGACGACGGGCAGACCATCGAGCTCGACCCGACCCAGCCGATCAGTGACGAGATTCAAGAGACCCGTGTGGACTGGAGCCGGGCCGTGCTGTTGAGCGCCATGACCGCCGCGCTCACCGACCGCCCGGCCGACGAGCTCGTCGCCCCTTCGACGGGCGAGGGTGGTGCCCCGTGAGCCGGCCGCCGTTCGACCCGTTCAGCGAGCGCGACGTCGAGATCGTCTCGGCGCAGCTCGGGCGCCCCGCGCGCGACGTCATCGGCATCGCCGCGCGCTGCGTCTGTGGCGCGCCGACGGTCGTGGCGACGCAACCCCGCCTCAGCACGGGCACGCCGTTTCCGACCCTGTACTACCTCAGCCACCCGGCCGCGACGGCCGCCGCCTCGACGCTCGAGGCGAGCGGCATCATGGCCGAATACTCGCAGCGCCTGCTCGACGAGCCTGACCTCGCCGAGCAGTACCGCGCGGCGCACGAGCAGTACCTCGCCGACCGCGAGGGAGTCCTCGTCGTCGACGAGGTCGCCGGCTACTCGGCGGGCGGCATGCCGACCCGCGTCAAGTGCCTGCACGCGCTCATCGGCCACAGCCTCGCGGCGGGGCCCGGCGTGAACCCGATCGGCGACCTGGCGCTCGCCGCCTGCTCGTGGAGCCCCGAGGTGTGCGCGTGCGCGCCCGATCAGCGCGGCGCGTAGCGGCCGTCGCCGCACTCGCCCTCCTTGCCGGGGCGGCGCTCACCGGCGCCGTCGCGACCGCGACCGACGCGCCGGCCGCGGCCACGAGCATCCGAGATCGCCAGTACTGGCTCGACGAGTACGGCATTCGCGACGCCTGGCAGGTGACGCGCGGTGAGGGCGTCACGATCGCGATCATCGACTCGGGCGTCGACGACGAGCATCCCGATCTGGTCGACGCGGTCGTGGGCGGCACCGACGTCAGCGGTCTTGGCGCGCCTGACGGCACGCGGCCGGTCGGTCTCGGCAGTGATCACGGCACGCGCGTGGCGAGCCTCGCCGCCGGTCGCGGCGTCGGACCCGGCGGGGGAGTGCTGGGCGCCGCCCCCGAGGCCGACATCCTGACCGTGTCGCTCGCATTCGGTGTCGCCTCCGAACGCAGCGGCGATGATCAGATCGCCGACGCCGTGCGCTGGGCGGTCGACCGCGGGGCCGACATCATCTCGCTCTCGCTCACGCGCAACACCGTCGAGTGGCCCGAAACGTGGGACGACGCGTTCGGCTACGCCGAGCAAAACGACGTGCTCGTCATCGCCGCGGCCGGCAACCGGGGCAGCGGCACCGAGCAGGTCGGTGCCCCGGCAACCATGCCCGGCGTGCTGGTCGTCGGCGGAGTTGACCGCGCGGGCCGTGCGAGCGACGAGGCGTCATCGCAGGGCATCACGATTGGTGTCGTGGCGCCCAGCGAGCAGCTCGTCGGCGCCGTCCCCGGCGGCGGCTACGTCATCTGGCAGGGCACGAGCGGCGCCACCCCCATCGTCGCGGGGATCGCCGCGCTCGTCCGCTCCGCGTACCCCGATATGGATGCGGCGAACGTCATCCAGCGCATCCTCGCGACCGCGCGCCCCGTCACCGCGACGACGCCCGATCCGCTCTACGGCTACGGCCTCGTGGATGCGCGGGCCGCCGTCGTCGCGGACGTCGCGCGCGTCGACGCGAACCCCCTCGGGTCGCTCGCCGAGTGGATCACCGTCAATCGGCGCGCTGAGGGTGAGGCCCCGAGTGTGCCGGCGCACGAGGCGCGGTCGCCGATTGCGCGCATCGCGACCGACAGTGACGCATCCAGCACCGCCCGTGGCGTCTGGCGACTCGCGGCGCCGCGCATTCCGGAGCTGATGTTCGGTGCCGTTGCCGTGCTCTCCGCCATCGCTGCCGTGGCACTGACGGCGGCGGGGTTCGTCAGGCGCACACGAAGGCAGTAGATTAGGCGGGTTCCCTCACCACCCAAGGAGACGTTAGTCGTGCCCAGAATCGTGATCGTCGGTGGAGGCTACGCCGGTTTCTACACCGCCCTCAAGCTTGAGAAGCACCTCAGCCGGGGCGAGGCAGAGGTCGTCGTCATTGACCCGCTTCCCTACATGACGTATCAGCCGTTCCTGCCCGAGGTTGCTGCCGGCCAGATCGAGCCGCGCCACTCGGTGGTGTCGCTGCGCCGTCACCTGAAGAAGACTCGCGTCATCACGGCGAAGGTCACGGGTGTCAACCACGCTGCCCGCACCGTGACGGTTGAGCCCGAGGTGGGCGAGTCGTACGAGCTTGAGTACGACCACGTCGTCGTCACCGCCGGCTCGGTGTCGCGCACCTTCCCCATCCCGGGCGTTGCCGACAACGCGATCGGCATGAAGTCGATCGAAGAGGCCGTGGCCGTGCGCGACCGTCTCATCGACAACTTCCACCGCGCGGCGAACCTGCCGGCGGGCCCTGAGCGCGACCGGCTGCTCACCGTCGTCGTCGTCGGTGGTGGCTTCGCCGGCATCGAGACCTTCGCCGAGCTGCGCGCCCTCGCGAGCGCCCTGCTGAAGGACTACCCGCAGCTCACGATCGACGACACCCACTTCCACCTCATCGAGGCGATGGGCCGCATCATGCCCGAGGTGTCGCTCGAGACCAGCAAGTGGGTGCTGAAGAACCTCGCTCAGCGCGCGGCCACCGTGCACCTCGACACGCAGCTGACGAGCGCCGTTGACGGCGTCATCGAGCTGTCGACCGGCGAGAGCTTCGAGAGCGACCTC
>DASSWY010000026.1:0-10889 GCA_035704325.1 Microcella sp.
GCGCGCGTGGCGACCCCGGCATCCTCACCGAGGCGCACCATGACCTTCGCGAGCTCGCGCGACATCTCGATGTCTTTCAAGAACGCGCCCGAACCGAACTTCACGTCGAGCACGAGGGCGGCCGTGCCCTCGGCGATCTTCTTCGACATGATCGACGACGCGATGAGCGGAATGCACTCGACGGTGCCCGTCGTGTCGCGCAGCGCGTACAGCTTGCCGTCGGCGGGCGCGAGGCCCGAGCCGGCGGCGCACACGACGGCGCCCGCGCCCTCGAGCTGCGCCATCATCTCGTCGACGGGCACGTTCGCCCGCCAGCCCGGGATCGACTCGAGCTTGTCGAGCGTGCCCCCGGTGTGGCCGAGGCCACGCCCCGACAGCTGCGGCACTGCGACGCCGAACGAGGCGACGAGCGGCGCGAGCGGCAGCGTGATCTTGTCGCCCACGCCCCCGGTCGAGTGCTTGTCCGTGGTCTTCTTCGACAGGCCCGAGAAGTCGAGACGGGTGCCCGACGCGACCATAGCGAGCGTCATGTCGCGCACCTCTTCGCGCTCCATGCCGTTCAGGAAGATCGCCATCGCCATGGCGGCCATCTGTTCGTCCCCGATATAGCCGCGGGTGTAGGCGTCGACCATCCAGCTGATCTGGTCGGTCGTCAGCGCGCCGCGGTCACGCTTCGTGCGGATCAGGTCGACGGCGTCAAAGGGTTCGATGCTCACGCGTGGTACTCCTCCAGGGTGCGCGGCCCGAACGCGTCGGGCAGCACCTCGTCAATGGTCTTGATGCCGCTCACGGTCTCGAGCAGCATGCCCTCGGCCGAGTGTTCATACAGCAGCTGACGGCAGCGCCCGCAGGGCATGAGCGCCCCACCGTTGCCGTCGACGCAGGTGAAGGCGACGAGCGTGCCGCCACCGGTCATGACGAGCGTCGACACGAGCGTGCACTCGGCGCACAGCGTCAATCCGTATGAGGCGTTTTCGACGTTGCAGCCCGAGATGACGCGACCGTCGTCGACGATTGCGGCCACCCCCACCGGAAACTTCGAGTACGGCACATACGCCTTGCGCATGGCGTCCAGGGCGACGGAACGCAGCGCATCCCAGTCGATCTCTGCGGGAATCATGGCGCCCTTTCGGATGCTCGCGGTCGTCAGGATGTTATGTACGGTTTGCCCGTGGCCGCGGGTGGCCGCGAGGCACCGACGAGGCCCGCGACCGCGAAGATCGTGACGACGTACGGCAGCATCAGCATGAATTCACTCGGCACGGGCGAGCCCACGATGGACAGCGTCGACTGCAGGTTCGTCGCGAAGCCGAACAGCAGTGCGGCGAGGGTTGCGCGAATCGGGTTCCAGCGGCCGAAGATGACGGCGGCGAGGGCGATGTAGCCTGCACCGTTTGTCATCTCTTTCTGGAAAGAGCCGACCGCGGCGAGGGAGAAGAACGCCCCACCACCGCCGACGATCGCCCCGGCGAGCAGCACGTTCCAGAAGCGGGTTGCGCGCACCTTGATTCCGACCGTGTCGGCCGCCGTGGGGTGCTCCCCGACGGCACGAACCCGCAGACCCCAGCGCGTCTTGAACAGGGCGAACCACACCGCGGCGACAGCGATGTACATGAGGTACACGATGATCGACTGCTGGAACAGGATCGGCCCGAGCACGGGAATGCTCGACAGTACGGGAATGTCGATGCGCTCGAAACGCGCCGGTGAGTTGTACGAGGCCGAATCGGAGCTCATGAGCGTCGAGAAAAGGAAGCTCGTGACCCCGATGACCAGCACGTTCAGGACGACACCGACGATGATCTGATCGACGAGGTACTTGATCGAGAACGAGGCCAAGATCACCGAGACGAGGGCGCCGGCGAGAATTGCCCCGGCAAGACCCACGAACGCGTTTCCGGTGATACTCGCCACCAGCGCCGCCACGAACGCACCCGAGAGTAGCTGCCCCTCGATGGCGATGTTCACGACACCGACGCGCTCGCTAATGACGCCGCCCAGTGAGCCGAAGATCAAGGGGGTCGCCACGGTCAGTGAGCCGGCCAGCAGACCGACCATCGGCAGTGTTGCACCGGCCGCTGCCCAGGTGAGGAAGGCGACGAGAAATACGATCGCGAACACGGTCGTCACCCACAGCGGAATGCGCTGGGCCTGGCGCACGCGCAGGAACGCGTACACGGTGATGGCCGCCAGTATCACCGTCGCGACGATGCCGGTTGGCAGCGCAGGCAAAATCAGCGGCGGGAGGGCGATGGCGTCACCAGAGTCGCCGAGGCGGAACGTGGTGACGGCATCGCGCGAGAAGCCGACAAACAGAATCGCCGCGGCAACGACGAACACCGTGAAGCCGATGGGTGCCTTCCAACTGCGCACGGCACGCGCATTCGAGACGCGCGCGCCGGCGGCCGGTGCGGTGTGGACGTCGGTCACTTGGTCACCTCCGCCTTGCGGGCGAACTCGGGCTTGCGCCAATGGAAGAGCGGGTCAGGAGTCGGCAAGCGGAACAGAGCGCGCACGAGGGGCGGAGCCGCAATGAACAGCACGATGAACGACTGCACGACAAGCACAATGTCGACCGGAATGCCCTCTGCGGCCTGCATCGTGACCGCACCGGCCTTCAGGGCACCAAACAGGATGCCGGCGAAGAACACGCCAACGGGCTTCGACCGCCCGAGGAGCGCGACAGTAATGGCGTCGAACCCGATGCCCGCGTCAAGACCCGCGGCGATACCGCCCGTGAAGTTTCCGAGCGCCTGCTGCACACCGGCGAGACCCACGAGGGCACCCGCGATGAGCATCACCCTGACGTAGGTGCGTTCGACGTTGATGCCGGCCACACGGGCGGCGTGCGGGTTCTCGCCAACCGCACGGAACTGGAAGCCCATGGCCGAGCGATTCAGCAGGTACCAGACGTAAATCGTCGCGACGATGACGAGAATGAAGCCGATGTTGAGGTTGTACTCATCGCCGGCGATCTTCGGAAAGATCGCGGTCTCGAGCATCGGCCCCGACCGCGGATTCGACTGACCGGGCGCCTGCAGCGCGCCGGGCGTGCGCAGCAGGAACGAGATCAGGTAGAACGCGATGTAGTTCAACATGATCGTCACGATGACCTCGTGAGCACCGGTGCGCGCCTTGAGCAAACCGACGAGGCCACCCCACAGCGCCCCACCGATGAGGCCAACGACGAGCGCGACGATGAGGTGAATCACCGGGGGCATCGGCACGTACGCGCCGACATAGCCGGCCGCTGCCGCCGCGATAAGAATCTGGCCACGACCACCGATGTTGAACAAGCCAACGCGGAACGCGAGGGCCACGCCGAGGCCGGCAGCGATGAGTGGCGTCGCATTCGTCAGCGACTCGGTGAATGGCCGGATCGCGGCCGCGAAGTCGTCGGCCCGCAGGTAGTTGAAGACAGAACCCCGGAACAGTGCGGCGTACGCCCCACCGACGGCCTCGCCGATCGCGACGAATGTGTCGGCCGGGCGCGAGAAGAAGTAGGCGCTGGTCTGCTGCACGACCGGATCGGTCAAGACGATCAGCAGGCCGCCGAAGACGAGGGCGAGCACGATGGCCAGGAAGGAGATCATGGCGGAACCGCCGAAGATCTCTTTCAGGATCTGGTTTTGTCGCGGAGGTCCGGGCGTTTCGGGTGCGGCGGCAGCCCCTGCCGTCGCCTGGTCGGTGCTGGTCACGCCGCCACCTCCGAGGGGGTTTCTCCGGCCATCATGAGTCCAAGAACGTTGCGCGGGGTGTCTCCCGGAACGATGCCGACAATGCGGCCGCGGTACATGACCGCGATACGGTCTGCCAAAGCCGTCACCTCGTCGAGCTCGGTCGAGACGACGATCACGGGCACACCGGCGTCGCGCGTGGCGACGATGCGCTTGTGCACGAACTCGATCGAGCCGACGTCGAGGCCACGCGTGGGCTGTGCCGCAATAAACAGCCGCAGCTCGCGGCTGAGCTCTCGTGCAAGTACCACCTTCTGCTGGTTACCCCCGGACAGGCGGCCGACCTTCGTGGTGATGCCCTGGGCACGCACGTCGAACTCGGTGACCTTGTCGGTCGCGAATCGTGCCAGAGCGTCGAGCTGCAGGGTGCCCGCCTTGACGAAGGGCTCGCCCGTATAGCGGTCGAGCATCAGATTCTCGGCGATGGTGAACTCGCCGACGAGGCCGTCTTCGGTGCGGTCTTCTGGCACGAAGCCGACACCTGAGTCGAGCACGCCGCGCGGTGTCTGCCCGACCAATTCGGTGCCGTCGAGCACGATTGAGCCCTCAACACGGTGCTGCAGGCCCATGATCGCCTCGGTGAGTTCCGTCTGGCCATTGCCCTGCACGCCGGCGACGCAGAGAATCTCGCCACGCTTCAGGGTGAAGGTCACACTGTCGACGAGTACCTGGCCGACATGGTCGGTGACCGTGAGGTCAGACACCACGAGGGCATCGTCACCGGGCGCTGCGTCGGCCTTGTCGACCGTCAGTGAGACGGCACGGCCGACCATCAGTGACGCGAGCTCGGCGTTCGTGGCGGTCGGCGCCGCTTCGCCGACGACCTTGCCCAGACGAATGACCGTGATGCGATCGGCGACCTCGCGCACCTCGCGCAGCTTGTGCGTGATGAACACGATCGCGGTGCCCTCGTCTTTGAGCTGGCGCATGATGTCCATCAGCTCGTCGGTCTCTTGCGGCGTCAACACGGCGGTCGGCTCGTCGAAGACCAGCACCTTCGCGTCGCGCGACAACGCTTTCACGATCTCGACGCGCTGCTGAACGCCGACGGGCAGATCTTCGATCTTCGCGTCTGGGTCGATGTCAAAGCCGAAGCGAGCGCTGATCTCGCGCACCTTCGCGCGGGCGGCTTCGAGGTCGAGCACACCGGCAGCCTTCGTGTTCTCGTTGCCGAGCATGACGTTCTCGGCGACCGTGAAGACGGGGATCAGCATGAAGTGCTGGTGCACCATGCCGATACCGGCGTTCATCGCGTCGCCCGGACCCTCGAACTTTTGCACCTGATCGTCGAGCAAGATCTCGCCCTCATCGGCTCGATACAGCCCGTAGAGCACGTTCATCAGGGTCGACTTACCCGCGCCGTTTTCGCCCAAAAGACAGTGAATCTCACCGGGTTGGACAACGAGGTCGATGTGGTCATTTGCCGTGAGCGCACCAAAGCGCTTGGTAATGCCACGAAGCTCGAGCTTCATGTCAGGCCTTCCTGCGCCGTCGGGGTCGCGGCGCTGCTTCCGTCAATCACTGTAGTGCGGGGCTGCGGCCAGAATCTGAGCACAGATGCGCTCATCTGAGCAAACGCGGGATGCTCGCCGCGCGCCCGGCGGACGGCCTGCGGACACGCGGAAGGGGAGGCCGACGCACGTCGACCTCCCCTTCATTCAGCGGGATGCTGTGCGGTTGTTACTGACCGGGCGTCGCCGGCGACTCGATCACGAGATCGCCCGCGATGATCTGCTCGATCAGCGCGTCGATCTGCGCCTGCAGCTCGGGGTCAACCGACGCCTCGTAGTCGTGGAACGGGGCCAGGCCCACGCCCCCGTTCTCGAGGTTGCCGACGTACAGGCTGTTGTCGAAGTTGCCCTCGGCGGCCTGCGTGACGACGTCGTAGACGGCGGCGTCGATGTTCTTCAGCACGGAGGTGAGCACCAGGTCGCCGAGGTCGGGGTCGGAGACGAAGATGTCCTTGTCGACACCGATCAGCGTGATGTCGGCGTTCGCGTCGCGGATCGCCTCAGCAGCGCTGAAGTAGATCGGACCACCGACGGGCATGATGACGTCAGCGCCCTGGTCGATCAGGTTCTGCGCAGCGGTCAGCGCCTCGGTGCCGGGGGCGAAGCCACCGGTGAAGGCGCCGTCCTGGGCCTCGAAGTCCCAGCCGAGGGTCTGAACGTCGGTGCCGTTCTGCTCGTTGAAGTAGTCAACGCCCTGCACGAAGCCGTCCATGAAGATGGTGACGGGCGGGATCGGGATGCCACCGAAGGTGCCGACGATGCCGGTTTCGGTGTAGCTCGCCGCGGCGTAGCCGGCGAGGAACGCGGCCTGAACCGTGTCGAACAGCAGCGGCTTGACGTTGTCAGCCTCGACAAGGTCGTCAATGATCGCGAAGTTGACATCGGGGTTCGCGGCCGAGGCGGTCGCGGTGGCCTCGTTGAGGAGGAAGCCGACGGTGACGATCAGGTCGCAGCCCTGGTCGACGAGCGCCTGCACGTTCGGGCCGTAAGCGTTCTCGTCGGCCGACTCGACCGGCACGAACTCGACACCCAGGTCGTTCGCGGCCGACTCGATGCCCTCGTAGGCGGCCTGGTTGAACGAGCGGTCGTCCCAGCCACCGGCGTCAGAAACGATGCAGGGCAGGAAGTCGAGCGCGGGCTCTTCGGTCGCGCCGGGCTCGGGAGCCGTCGTGGGCTCCTCCTCGGGGGCGGCGGCGCAGCCCGCGAGAACGAGCGCGCTCGCGCCGATCATGGCGAGCCCGGCAAAGCCGGACTTGCGGAAAGCGATGGTCACAATGTCCTCCAGAAAAGGGGTTCCCGCGCGGGGGCGCGCAGGCGAATTGGGTCCACGTTAGCGGCAGGACGGGCGCTCGCACCCCGGTCTGTCGTCCCGGAGACCGAAGCGTTACGAATCCGGAACGCGACCGGAATTCCGCGGAAACTCGCGGAAGTAGCGATGCCACGCGCATCCTGTTGCTCAAATGAGCACCGACTGCTCAGACGAGAACGGCCGCGAGACCGGATGCTCGCCCTCGGTTACAAGAGGTCGTTGCGGCCCGCCTGCTTGATCGCGTCGACGACCGCTTTGACGCGCTGGGCATTCTCGCGGGTCGTGACGAGGAGCGCATCCGGGGTGTCGACCACGACAATGTCGGTGACGCCGATCAGCGAGATGAGGCGCTGCGACTGCGACACCACCACCCCGCTCGACGAGTCGGCGAGCACGCGCGCACCCTCCCCCAGGATGGCAAGGTCGCCCACGCGGCCGCCCGACAGCAATTTTGCGAGCGACGAGAAGTCGCCCACGTCGTCCCACGGGAAGTCCCCGCGCACCACCGCGAGCCGGCCGCGCTCGGCCGCGGGCTCGGCGACCGAGTAGTCGATGGCAATCTTCTCGAGCAGCGGCCAGGTGGCGTCGACGACGTCGTCGCGGTCGGGGGTATCCCACGCCTCGGCGATCGTGACGAGCCCGTGGTGAAGGGCGGGCCGGTTCTCGGCCAGCTGCGCGAGCAGCACGTCGGCGCGCGCGATGAACATGCCCGCGTTCCAGAAATACTCGCCCGACGAGACGTACGCCGACGCGGTCGCCAGATCGGGTTTCTCGACGAAGCAGTCGACCAGCTGGGCGTGCGGTGCCCCGTCGACGGCGAGCGCCGCCCCCGACTTGATGTAGCCGAAACCGGTCGCCGGCTCGGTGGGGGCGATGCCGATCGTCGTGATGTACCCGGCGTTCGCGACGGCGACCGCCTCCGCGACGACCCGGCGGAATGCCGGCGCATCCCCGATGACGTGGTCGGCGGCGAACGAGCCGACGATGACGTCAGGGTCGCGGCGGTACAGAATCGCGGCGGCGAGCCCGATCGCGGCCGACGAGTCTTTCGGCTCGCTCTCGAGCACGATGTTGGCCTCGGTGAGCTCGGGCAGCTGCTCGATGACCGCCACGCGGTGCGCCCGGCCCGTCACGACCATGATGTTGTCGGCACCGCTCAGGGGCTGCAGCCGGTTCCAGGTGTCGCGCAGCAGGGTGTGGCCGCTGCCCGTGAGGTCGTGCAAGAACTTCGGCGCCTCCGCCCGCGAGAGGGGCCAGAGGCGAGACCCGACACCGCCCGCCGGAATGATCGCGTGGAAGTGCGGCAGCGTCTCGTCGGGCGCGGTCATGGCCGTCACCCTACCGCCCGCCCGTGGCCATCCGGGGTTCACGCGATGGCCACGCGATATCCGTACCGTCGGCAGCAGCCACGGGAGGGATGGAGCACGGCCATGCGCGTCGCGATCGTCACCGAAAGTTTTCTGCCCACCGTCAACGGCGTCACCACCTCGGTGGCCCGCGTGCTCGAGCATCTGGAGCGCCGCGGACACGACGCCCTCGTCATCGCCCCGGCGTGCGGGGCGCCGCGCAGCTTCGCCGGAGCCCCCGTCATCGAGGTGCCGAGCGCGCCGTATCGGACCTTTCCCGTCGGCTTACCGACTCCCGCCGTGCAGCGCGCGCTCGCCGACTTCGGCCCCGACGTGCTGCATGCGGCGAGCCCCTTCCTCTTGGGGGCGAGCGCCATCGGCGCCGCGCACCGGCTGGGCGTTCCGAGCGTCGCCGTGTTTCAGACCGACCTCGCCGGATACGCGCGACGCAACCGGCTCGCCGCCGCCAGTCGCTTCGCCTGGAAGGTCGTCGCCTGGGCGCACGACAAGGCCGACCTCACGCTCGCCCCGTCCTCCGTCGCGCTCGCCGATCTGGAGCGCGCCGGTATCGCCCGACTCGACCGCTGGGGGCGCGGGGTCGACCTCGACGGCTACCACCCACGCAACCGCACCCGCCCGACGGCCCGCGCGCTGCGCAAGCGGCTCGCCCCGGGCGGTGAGCCGCTCGTCGGCTACGTCGGCCGCCTCGCCCCCGAGAAACACGTCGAGCGACTGCGCGTGCTGGCGGGGCTGCACGGCGTGCGCGTCGTGGTCGTCGGCGACGGGCCCAGCATGGGCTCGGTGCGCCGCGAACTCTCTGGGCTCGACGCGGTGTTCCTCGGCCAACTGACCGGGGAGGCGCTGGCCGACGCCTACGCCGCACTCGACGTCTTCGTCCACACCGGCACGGAAGAGACCTTCGGCCAGACCATTCAGGAGGCGCAGGCCTCGGGCCTGCCCGTCGTCGCGCCCCGCGCGGGTGGGCCGATCGACCTGATCGACGACGGCGTGACGGGGCTGTTGACCGAGCCCGAGCATCCGGAATCGATTCAGGATGCGGTGCGCGCGCTGATCGCGGATCCCGCCACCCGCGCACGCATCGGGGAAGCGGGGCGCCGGTCGGTGCTCGGCCGCACCTGGGAGTCGCTCGGAGACCAGCTGATCGCCCACTACGAGCGCACGATCGCGCGCGTCTCGGAGCGCCGCAACGCGCCATCGCTCGCCGCGCCACGCTGACGGGCAACGCGCACGGCACTACGGCTGAGCACTCAGAAAAGTGCGCCTACACTGAACACACATATCGGCGGCCACCAGTCGAGAACAGCAATCACCGGAGCCGGCGCGTCGCGCGCCGACCATTCCGCCCCTGAGGAGGGTTTCTCGTGCCAGCGAAGGTAACGGGAACCGAGGGCACAGCCACCTCGGTAACCACATCCGTACCCGAACCCCGCCGATCGGTGTTATCGACCGGCACCCTGTACCGAGGCCGCGAAGGCATGTGGTCGTGGGTCCTGCACCGCATTACCGGTGTGGCGATCTACTTCTTCCTGCTGGTGCACATCCTCGACACGGCGCTCATTCGTGTGAGCCCCGAGGCATACAACGCCGTCATGGAGTCGTACAAGAACCCCATCATGGGCGTCGGTGAGCTCGCGCTCGTCGGGGCCGTCGGGTTCCACGCGCTCAACGGTCTGCGCATCATCCTGGTCGACTTCTGGAAGATCGGCACCCGCTACCACCGCGTCATGTTCTACGGCGTTCTCGGTGTGTGGGCCGTCCTCATGCTCGGCTTTGCCCCCCGCCACCTGATCAACGTGTTCGGAGGCTAGAGATGACTGCCACCATCGACGCACCCCGCAGCCCCTACGCCCGCACGAAGCGGGGCGTCAACTGGGAGAAGTGGGGCTGGATCTACATGCGGGCCTCGGGCATCATGCTCGTCGTCCTGATCTTCGGCCACCTGTTCGTGAACCTCGTGACCGGCACCGGCATCAGCCAGATTGACTTCGGCTTCGTCGCCGGAAAGCTCGCCGACCCGTTCTGGCAGATCTGGGACACGCTGCTTCTGTGGCTCGCGCTCATTCACGGCGCCAACGGGATGCGCACGCTCGTCAACGACTACGTGTCGCGCCCCAGCACCCGCCGCCTCCTGCACGGCGCCCTCGCCGCCTCGACGGTCGTGCTCATCGTGCTCGGCACCCTCGTCGTTTGGACCTTCGACCCCTGCCCGGCTGGCGCTGACCCGTCGCTGGTTGCCTCGTTCTGTGGAGCTAACTGATATGTCGACCACCACACCCGCACCGGTGGCCCCTGAGGTCACCACGCATCACCACCAGTTCGACGTCGTGATCGTCGGCGCCGGTGGCGCCGGGATGCGCGCCGCCATTGAGGCGGGCCCGAACGCGAAGACCGCCGTGATCTCGAAGCTCTACCCGACCCGCTCGCACACCGGCGCGGCGCAGGGTGGCATGGCCGCGGCGCTCGCCAACGTCGAGGAAGACAGCTGGGAGTGGCACACCTTCGACACCGTCAAGGGTGGCGACTACCTCGTCGACCAGGATGCGGCTGAGATCCTCGCGAAAGAGGCGATCGACGCGATCATCGACCTCGAGAACATGGGTCTGCCGTTCAACCGCACGCCCGACGGCAAGATCGACCAGCGCCGCTTCGGTGGGCACACGCGTGACCACGGCAAGGCCCCCGTGCGCCGCGCCTGCTACGCAGCCGACCGCACCGGCCACATGATTCTGCAGACGCTGTTCCAGAACTGCGTGAAGCTCGGCATCGAGTTCTACAACGAGTTCTACGTGCTCGACCTCGTGATGAGCGAGGTGAACGGCGAGCGCGTCGCCTCGGGCGTCGTCGCCTACGAGCTCGCCACCGGCGACCTGCACGTCTTCCACGCGAAGAGCGTCGTGTTCGCCACCGGTGGCTTCGGCAAGATCTACAAGACCACCTCGAACGCGCACACCCTGACCGGTGACGG
>DASSWY010000038.1:0-5804 GCA_035704325.1 Microcella sp.
CACCTGCGCCGCCGCCCTCGTCGACCCAGCCCGCTCTGACGACACCCGCGAGCACGTCGAACTCGGCATCTGGCCGGGTCGCGTCGCGCTCGAAGCGGCCGGCGGCGGAGGCTTCGGCTACGACCCCGTGTTCATCCCCGAGGGGCTCGAGGTGACGAGCGCCGAGATCAGCGCCGACGAGAAGAACGCGATCAGCCACCGCGCCCGCGCCTTCGCAGCCCTCGCGGCCGTGATGCGCGAGCGCTACGGCGCCTGAGCGACGGCGCGCCACCACTCATGTCTGACACGATCGCCACCACCGTCGCCGACGACTACTTGAAGACGATCTGCCAGCACACCGAGTGGCAGCCCGAGCCGATCACGCCGAGCCAGCTCGCTGTCGCGCTCGCGCTCGCCCCGTCGAGCGTCACCGAGATGGTGAAGAAGCTGGCCGCCGCAGGGCTCGTCGACCATCGGCCCTACGGCGCGATCACCCTGACGGATGCGGGTCGCACCCGCGCACTCGCCATGCTGCGCCGGCATCGCCTGATCGAGACGTGGCTCGTCGAGCGGCACGACTACGGCTGGGACGAGGTGCACGACGAAGCCGAGGTCCTCGAGCACGCCCTCAGTGACCGTCTGCTCGATCGCATCGACGCAGAACTCGGGCACCCAACGCGCGACCCGCACGGCGACCTGATTCCCCGACAAGACGGCACGATCATCCGCCCCGATGCGGTGCGCCTCGACGCCGCTGCGCCCGGAACATCCGGGGCGGTCGTGCGCATCAGCGACCGCGACCCCGACGTGCTGCGCGAGATCGACGCCCTCGCGATCGCCTTGGATGAACGCGTCCGGGTCGCCGAGTCACCGAGCGATTCCGACGGGGTCGCCCTCGAGCGCGCGTCGGGCGTCACCATCGCCGTCGACGCTGCCGTCGCCCGTGCGATCTGGCTGGCGGTTTAGCGGCTAGAGCGCGTCGCGTCGCGCGCGGGTGTCGTGCTCTGGCTCCGCATCGGGCGTGGGGTCGCTGACGACATCTTCTGACATGAGACGCCGCGCGACCAGGGCGCGCTCGAGTGCGATGAGGGCCAGAATCACGACGGCGCCGATCACCGCGAGGCCGATCATCAGTGGCCAGTTCGACTCAACCGGCAGCACCGAGCCGTCGTCTTCCTGCCACGGCCACAACGCCCGCAGCGAACCCGCCATGAGGCCCGTGATGACGATGAGCGTGATGCGCCGGCGCTTCGCCAGCAACCATTGCAGGCCCGACACGAACACGCCGAGGCCGAGAATCGCGCCCAGGATGAACGTGCCCACGTAGGCGAAATCGCGATCGTTAACGGCGGCGAGCGTCGGCGCGTACATGCCGACGGTCAAGAGCAGGTACGAGCCCGAGACGCCGGGCAGCACGAGCGCGCAGACGGCGACCGCGGCCGAGATCAAAATCACGATAAACGTGGGGTCTTGATCGGCCGCGCGCGGCAGGTCGGTGAGCACGAACGCGGCCGCGGCGCCGGCCGCCGCGATCAGGTATTCGTAGGCCTTCCACCGGGTTCCGATCATGCGGATCGGCACGATGAGCGAGGCGATGATCAGCCCGAAGAAGACCGCGCGAGTCTCGGTGGGATGCTCCTCCAACAGGGGAGCGATCAGGGCGGCTCCGATGAGAATCGCGGCGAGCATCCCGATGCCGATCGGCAGAACAGCAGCCCAGTGCACGCTGCGGAAATGCGCGCGAGCGGCGGCGAGCCCGCGCCCGCGCAGACCGTCGGTGACGAGCCGGGCCACGCCCCGGGCGAGGTGGCCGGCCCCGTCAATCAGGGTGTCGTACACGCCGACGATGAGGGCGACCGTGCCACCCGAGATGCCGGGCACGATTTCGGCGAACCCGATCAGTGATCCACGGGCCGCGTCGAGGGCGGTGCGCGCCACGGCGCGGGGGGCAGAGCTCACAGCAGGCGGTTCTCTTTCTCGTGTTTTCCGTCGTGCGGGCCGATGCCGTACGTCGGTCGACCCTCGGCGGGCTCGGTCGCCTCGTGGCGGCCGTCGTGCTCAGGCTCGTCGACCCAGATCTCGACCGGTTCGCTCGCGCGACCCTCGGCCTCGAGCTTGTCTTCGAGCTTCTGCTGACGGCGCTCGTGCCACCAGTGGTAGGTGATGCCGATGATGACGATGCCGACGATGACGAGCAGCACGATGTCGATGTAGTTGATGACCCAGTCGGCGACGCCCGGAATCTGCGCGATGCCGTAGCCGAGCAGCGGCAAGCCCGTGCCCCAGAGAACGGCCCCGAGCGTGTCGAAGAAGAAGAAGCGGCGGTAGGGCATCTTGCCGACGCCCGCGGCGACGGGGGCGATGGTGCGCACGACGGCAATGAAGCGGGCGATCGTGATGGCGAAGCCGCCGTAGCGCAGGAAGAACGCCTCGGTGCGGGCGACGCTCTTCTTCGAGAAGAAGCCGGCCTGCTTGCGGTTGAAGATCGGTGGCCCGACCTTGCGCCCGATGAAGTACCCGAGGTTGTCGCCGCCCATGGTGGCAAGCGTGATCGCGAGGCATACGAGCCAGATGGGCTGCGGAATCACCTCGGTGAAGGTGAGCACGCCGGTCAGAATCAGCAGCGTGTCTCCGGGCAGCAGGAACCCGATCAAGAGCCCGGTCTCGATAAACACAATGCCGCAGACGACGATGAGCGCCCAGGGGCCAGCGTCACGAATGATCGACTCGACGTCGAATAGCCCAATGTCCATGGGCAGCATGGCGGCTCCTGCGGTGCGGGGGAGGGTCTAGCGTATCGCCGCGCACCTTTGGTGCCTATCCGAGTTCCTCATCGTTCACCCACCGTTACGGTGCGTCGTGCTCCGATACTGGCGCTCGTTTGAGCTAACCGCGAGGGGGCCGGGAATAAGCTGCGGGCTCCGGCACTTTCCCATGAAGCGTGTTTATCGTGGCTGAACGGCCTCTGATAGCCGCATGCGGTCGCGGTGACGTCGTCTCCGCCCGCAGATAGCCGCTGTTCCCCCGATGTAGAGAAAGCGATACAGCTATGTCCTTGGACTCCCTCTGGCAGCCGATCACCGTCGGCCGCATGGACCTCCCGCACCGCCTCGCGATGGCGCCGATGACGCGCAGCCGCGCGAACGCCGATGGCACCCCGGGTGCGCTCGCCGCCGAGTATTACGGCCAGCGCGCATCCCTCGGTCTCATCATCTCGGAGGGCACGCAGCCGTCAGATGACGGCCAGGGCTACCTGAACACCCCCGGCATCTACTCCGACGCGCACGTCGCCGGCTGGCGCGAGACCGCCGACGCGATCCACGCGGGTGGCGGCTACCTCTTCATCCAGCTGATGCACGTCGGCCGCATGTCGCACCCCGACAACACGCCGCACCACCGTCACCCGGTCGCCCCCTCGGCGATCGCCCCGGGCGTTGACATGTTCACCCCGACCGGCATGCAGCCGGCCCCCGAGCCGCGCGCGCTCGCGACCGACGAGATCCCCGCGGTCATCGCCGAGTTTGTGCACGCCGCCAAGTCGGCGATCGAGGCCGGTGCCGACGGTGTCGAGATCCACGCCGCCAACGGCTACCTCGGCCACCAGTTCCTCGCCCCTAACGCCAACGTGCGTGACGACCAGTACGGCGGCTCGGTCGAGAACCGCTCGCGCTTCGTCGTCGAGGTGTCGAAGGCTGTCGCCGACGCGATCGGCGCCGACCGCACCGGCATCCGCATCTCTCCCGGAATGCCCCTCGGCGGCCTGGACGAGGGCTCGGTCGAAGAGGTACGCGAGCAATACCTGCACCTCGTGGGCGAGCTCGCCAAGCTCGACCTCGTCTACCTGAACCTGCACCACGGCGGCGACGACGTGCTGCTCGAGGAGATCCGCAAGGCGTGGCCGAACACGCTGCTGGTGCTGCGCTACGGCCGCACCCGCGAGCAGATCGCCGACGAGATCAACGCCGGCCTCGCCGACATCGCCCCGCTCGGCCAGTTCGCCCTCGCGAACCCCGACGTGGTTGAGCGCCTGAAGACCGGTGCCCCGTTCAACGAGGCCGACCCGGCCACGTTCTACGGCGGCGACGAGAAGGGCTACACCGACTACCCGACGCTCGCCGACAGCGACGACGAGGCTGCCGCGTAGTTCTCACGCCTCACAGACACGGCGCCCTCTTCTGCGATTACGCGGGGGAGGGCGCCGTTTTGTGTGCTGGGCTAGCAACACGAGATGTGCTCGTGAAAGACTCGACCACATGGTTGCCCCCCGAAACCGATCACTCAGAAAAGGGCCCCGTGCCCGACTGTGTCGGGTCGTGCTGACCACGAGCGCGGCGGCTTTGCTGCTCAGCTCCTGTGCCGGCGATGAGGGAACGCTTTCGGCGGCGGGGTTACCGTCATCGGGCGCTGTTGAGCTCGCGATCTCCGAAACCTGCGCGGATACGGCCGTCGAGGGGTGCGTTTCGACGGCGGGCGACAGCGTCACGCTCCCCACCGATTTCGAACGGGTGGGTGTCACCGAGGCCGTTACGGTCGATGAGGGTGGTCAGAATGCCGTCGGTCTGACGCTCTCCGTCGACGGCGCGACCACGCTGGCCGCCGTCACTCAGCGGGTCGCCGATGCAGGGCCTGACGCGCGCCTCGTCGTCAAGATCGGCGACGACCTGCTGTCGGCTGTTCGCGTGGTGGATGCCGTGCGAACAGACTTCGTGGTTGTCGCGTTGCCGTCGAGCGAGAACCCTGACGACGTTATCGACATCATCCGCAACTCGTAATCGGTGTGGCGTCGCGCGCCGACGCTATTGTGCGGAAGGAGGGACTTGAACCCTCACGCCCGAAGGCACAGGAACCTAAATCCTGCGTGTCTGCCAATTTCACCACTCCCGCTGGCGGCGCCAGTCTACTGAGCGGCGGCCACTCGCACCGCGCGCCGACGAGCCGCTAGGCCCGCCCGGCCGCCACCAGCGCCGCCCACAGCTCGGCCCTGGCCGGGAACGCCCCCAGGTCGCGCCCGAGCAACTGCTCGGCCCGCCGTACCCGTGCGCGCACCGTGTGCCGGTGCACCCCGAGGGCCGCGGCCGCCTGCTCGGCGACGGCGTCGGCACCCAGCCATGCGGCGAGGGTGGCCACGAGTGCGTCACCGCTCGCGTCGTCGTGCTGGTCGAGCGGGGCGAGCATCGCCTCGGCGGTGCGTCGCGCATCCGCCCCCGCGAGCCGCGTGAGCATGCCGTCGTCGCGGAGAGCTGCGGCGTCCAGAATGCGGTCACCCGCCTGCGCGTCCGCGTCGACGCGCTCGGCCATGCGGTCGGCCGCGCGGGCGGCGTCGTCGATGGCCTGCTCAAGGCGCTCCCACCGCACGCGGCGCACGACGCCGGCGGTGCCGCGCGCCTGCTCGACGAGTTCGGGCAGGAGGGCGTCAATGCGGTCGGCGTCGGCGAGCACGACGACGCGCGCCCCGTCGCGGGCGTGGAAAACGCCCGCGCCTCCCGCGCTGCGGCGACCCGGATGTGCACCCGGCGTCTCGATGGACGGCGCCGCTTCCCCGCGCGCCCGCGCCCCCAAGAGGTCGAGCAGCGCCTCGCGGCGCCCTGACGCCGGGTCGATGACGGCCACCGCGAGCGGCTCGTCGGGGATCCCACCGCCGAGTGCCCGCAGCGTCGTGGCGACGAGTTCACGCTCGCCGCGCACGAGCGCCGACAGCAGCTCGGCGCGCAGGTCGTCGAGGGTGCGCGCGAGGCGCCGCTCCTGCTCGAGCGCGAGGCCCACCATGGCGACGACGCTCGTGACGACGGCGCGCGTGGCGTCGTCGTGGGCTCCGCCGCCGACGG
>DASSWY010000075.1:0-5274 GCA_035704325.1 Microcella sp.
GATGCCGGCCCGTCCGCGGGCGCAGACCCTCTGTCGATCCCTGAAGCCGCCGTGCCCGCGACGCAGGCCGACTCAGCGTCAGACCCGGCCCCCGCCGACGTGCTGCTCTTCGCCTGCGCCGAGCAGTCTCTCGTCGCCGCGGCCCGCCGCACGCTCGCGCGCTGGCACATCGACCCCGACAACGCGGTCGCGAAGGGCTACTGGAAGCGCACGCCGTAGCCCGTCCAGCCCGCCCACAGTGCGGGAGACAGCCCACAGCGCGGGAGAGCCCGCCCAGCCTGCCCCTGGAGCGCAGTGGCGCGGACCCCGGCGAGCTGTGCCGCCGCGTCGTGCGGCGCCGCACGTCGTGACGTATTGCAGGAATTCAGAGAGCGCGGCCGCGGAATGTCGGCAGTTTTCGACCTAGGCAGCAGCTCGATTCCTGCGTTACGTCACGCCAGCCCTTCACAGTGGCCGCCCGCGCCGGTGGGGCCACGCTTCCCGCGCCGGCCCGCCCGGGTGCGTGCATGCTGCGCCACCGTGCGGCCATGGTTCACCTTGACACTCACCGCAGTTACACCCGTTCCGAGCTGCTGGCCGTCGCGCCCATCAGCGCTGTTCGTCGGGCAGTCGCCCGTGGCGCCATCCGACGACTTCGTCGCGACGTCTACGTCAGCCCCGCTATGCCGGACGCCCTGCAGGCGGCCCTTGCCGTCGGCGGAAGCCTCAGTTGCACGTCGGCGCTCACCCTGAGTGGGGCGTGGCGCCCTCCGGGGTCCGGACTTCACATTGCCGTCCCGCGCACAGCCTCCCGGCTCGGGCGGCCGCCCGTGGGCGCGACCGACCTCACCGTGCACTGGTCGGCGGACGAGGTGAGCGGTCCATGCAGCCGTGTGGAGGTGGCGCTTCGACACACTCTGATGTGTCAGCCGCGTCCCGCCGTGATCGCGATCGCTGACAGTGCGCTGCGGCTCGGGCTGGCCGGTCTTGCGGTGCTGGAGCGTGTGAACGAGATGGTGCCAGCGAAGTACCGCCTCGACCTCGACGATCTCGACCCGGGGGCGGAATCGGGCATCGAATCGATCGCGAGGGTCGCCCTGCGCGGTGCAGGCTTAGCGGTCGCCAGCCAGGTGACTCTGGCGGGGATCGGCCGTGTTGACCTCCTGGTCGAGGGGCGCGTCATTGTCGAAGTTGATGGCCGCGAGTGGCACCGGGGCGAGCAGGAGCGCGACTATCGCCGTGATCTCGAGTCTTTGCGGCGCGGGTTTCGCGTCGTTCGCGTGGACTACGCGCACGTGGTTGACCACATCGAGTTGGTCGTCGCGGCGGTGACACGGGCGGCGTCGGCCCGGTCGGGGCTCGAGCTTGGCGTGACGTTTCTCAGGAAATCAGCGCGCTGAGGGCTCGCGCGCCCCCGTGTTTCCGGGACTGGCCGTCCTGATTTCCTGCAATACGTCACGGCGGGGCGCAGCCCACTGTGGTGGGAGCGTGGGCGCGGGCGGGTGGGGGCGCGAGCGTGTGAGGCGGGCCCGGGAGCGAGGCCCGGCGCGGGGAAGCGCCCGCGCTACCCGAGGTCGTCGGGGTGCTTGCCCGTGCGCTCGCCGGTCTCGAGCTGCGCGATCTCGGCCATGTCGGTAGCGGTCAGCTCCCAGTCGAAGATCGCCGCGTTCTCGGCAACCCGCGTCAGCGACGTCGACTTCGGGATCACGATGAGCCCCTGCTGCACGTGCCAGCGCAGCGCCACCTGCGCAGGGGTTTTCCCGTGTCGCGACGCAATCGCGGTCAGCACCTCGAGGTCGCGTGACCCGGGTGCGAGCACCCCTCCGCGCGCGAGCGGGCTCCAGCTTTCGACGGCGGCCCCCATCGCCGATGCCGCCGCCCGCAGCGAGCGCTGCGGCAGCCACGGGTGCAGCTCGACCTGGTCGACGACGGGCGCAACCCCCGTCTCGTCGACGAGTCGCTGCAGGTGGTGCGGCTCGAAGTTGCTGACGCCGATTGAGCGCACGAGCCCCTGCTCGCGCAGCGCGATGAGCGCCCGCCAGGCCTCCACATAGCGGTTCTGCGTGGGCGCCGGCCAGTGGATCAGGTACAGGTCCCAGTAGTCGAGCCCCGCCTTGTCGAGGCTCTCGAGGAAGGCCACGCGGGTTTCCTCGACGCCATGCGCGTCGTTCCAGACTTTCGACGTCAGGTACAGCTCCGTGCGGTCGACCCCGCTCGCCCGCACCCCGGCTCCCACCTCGGCTTCGTTCTTGTAGAGCGCCGCGGTGTCGACGTGCCGGTAGCCGAGCTCGATCGCGCCGGCGACGAGCTCCGCGGTCTCGGGCGCTGGCACCTTGTACACGCCGAGCCCGAGCTGCGGGATGCTCGTGCCGTCGGCGAGGGAGATGCGCGGGGCGAGGGGCTCGGCGGCGGTCATGGGGTCAGTATTCCGAAGCGGGCGGGGAAAACGCACAGCGTGCATCCAGACCCCATCGGAATTGATTCAGGATGCACGTGGTTGGCTGTCAGCATGGCTCACGTGATGATCGTCGTCGGTTCTGTTCGCCCTGGTCGTATCGGCCTGCCCATCGCCGAGTGGGTGCGCTCGCGGGTGGAGGAGGCCGGCCACGACGTCGACTTCGCTGACCTCAAAGAGCTCGCGCTGCCGTTCCTCGACGAGCCGAGCCACCCCATCAAGCGCGACTACCAGCACGCGCACACCCGCGCCTGGAGCGCCCGCGTCGACGCCGCCGACGCCCTGATCTTCGTGACCCCCGAGTACAACCACAGCTACTCGCCGGCGCTCAAGAACGCGATCGACTACCTGTACACCGAGTGGCAGGCGAAGCCCGTCGGCTTCGTGAGCTACGGCGGTCAGGCCGGGGGCCTGCGCGGCGTCAACTCGATCGAGCCGGTGCTGTCGTCGGTGGGCCTCGTGAAGGTGCCGACCGAGGTGGCGCTGTCGGGCGCGGCGAAGCAGGTGCAGGATGGCGCGTTCGCCGCCGACGAGCGTCAGGCGAACGGTCTGGATGCGCTGATCGCGCAGGTGGTCGCCTACGGCGAGGCGCTGCGGCCCCTGCAGGCGCGCAGCTAGCTGATCGTCGCGACCGGCTCGGTGTCGGGCAGCGGCGACGCGTCGCGACCGCGCAGGTCGGGGTGCCAGCTGACGAAGATCGCCCCGACGATGGTCGCGGCCAGGGCGAAGCCGATGGCGGTGTAGAAGCCGCCCACGGGCCCGAGCTCGTCGATCGCGAAACCGGCGATGGCCGAGCCGAGGGCCGCGCCGATGAGCTGGCCCGTGCCGAGCCATCCGTACGCCTCGGCGGTGGCGCTGAACTTCACGCTCGCTGACACGATCGCGAACATGACGGCGAGGGCGGGGGCGATGCCGATGCCCGCGACGATGAGCGCGATGGCGAGCCACCAGAACTCGAGCGCGAACGGCGCCATGGCCATGCCGACGAAAATGATGAACAGGCGGCGGGTGAGGGCCCACGGGCCGATCGGCAGGTGACCCATCGACAGGCCGCCGATGAGTGAGGCGATGGCCCAGATGCCGAGCAGGAATCCCGCCTCCGACCCGCCCTCGCCGAAGACGGCGACGACGCCCACCTCGATCGCGGCTGCCGAACCGATCATCAGGAAGCCCGTGATCGTGGCGAGCAGCACAGCGCGGTTCTTCAGCACGACGCCGATGCGGTGCTTGCTGGGCGGAATACGCACCTTGCCGACTTCGGGGCTCGCGATGAACCACGTACCGCCGAGGATCAGGAACGTTCCGGCGACCGAGATGGCGGCCACGGGGGAGACCTGCAGGGCGAGGAAGACGGTGACGACCGGGCCGCTGATCCAGATGAGTTCTTGCGCGGAGGCGTCGAGCGAGAAGAGCGGGGTCAGCTGCTTCGAGGTGACCATCTTGGGGTAGATGGTGCGCACCGCCGGTTGAATGGGCGGGTTCGAGAGTCCCGTGATCAGCGCGACGAGCATGTAGCCCCAGAGCGGCAGCGGGGCGAAGGCGATGAGCGCGATGCCGGTCGCGCAGATGATGAGGGTTGTGATGAGCACGGGGCGCATGCCGAGTCGGCCCATCCAGCGGCTGGTGAGCGGGCCCGCGACGCCCTGACCGATGCTGGTCGCCGCGAGCACGAGGCCGGCCGCGCCGTACGACTCGAAGATCGTCTCGATGTGGATCAGGAAGGCGAGCGAGAGCATGCCGGAGGGAAGCCGGGCAACGAGCTGGGCGGAGATGATCCGCGCCACTCCCGGGGTTTTCAACAGGTCGATGTAGCCGCTCACGAGAGCACCAGCCTACGGGCTGGATGAAGGGCGAATTCTCGCCTGCAATCACCCCGTTTTTGCGCATCCCGACCGCGTGTCGGAGGTACCCGCAATGCTGTGGATAAGCCCCACAAGTTATGCACAGCTGTGGACGACACGCCCACTAGATATAGGGGGTGATGTTTGTCAGTGCCCCGATATATAGTGGCCAGACCGCGGCAAGGGGATGCCGCGAGTGACCCGGTTCGACCGGGCCCCACACCCTCGAAACCACAGCAGAACCGCCGGGAAACCGGCCGATCGAAGACCCGCCGGGCGGGCCCGAATGGAGCACCAGTGAGCATCACGGTCGTGAAGCGTGACGGCAGCCGAGAGCCGTACGACGCCAACAAGATCAACCTTGCCATCGAGCACGCCGCTGAGGGCCTCGACGAGAACATCACGTGGGTCACGCAGATCGCGAGCGAGCTCGAGTTGACCCTGTTCGACGGCATCACGACGCAGCAGCTTGACGAGGCCGTCATTCAGGTCGCGCTCCAGAACGTGAAAGATGACCCGGCCTTCGACCAGGTGGCCGCTCGCCTGCTGCTCAAGACGATCTACAAGCGCGTGCTCGGCGACTACACCGACGCCGCCGACCTGAAGCGTTTGCACCGCGAGCACTTCGCCGCGACGATCGCGCGCGGTGTCGACGAGGCGCTGCTCGACCCGCGCTTCACCTCGGGCCTGTTCGACCTCGAGGCGCTCGCCGCCGAGCTCGAGCCTGAGAACGACGAGCTGCTCAAGTACATCGGCGTCGTCACGCTGAACAACCGCTACGGCATCAAGGCCCGCAACAACGAGCCCCTCGAGGTGCCCCAGTACTTCTGGATGCGTGTCGCGATGGGCCTGTCGCTCAACGAGGCGAACCCCACCGAGCACGCCATCGCCTTCTACAAGAAGATGTCGGCGCTCGAGTACCTCGCCGCCGGCTCGACGCTCGTCAACGCGGGCACCAGCTACCCGCAGCTGTCGAACTGCTTCGTCATGGAGATGCAC
>DASSWY010000130.1:0-4144 GCA_035704325.1 Microcella sp.
GGGGTCAGTGCGATAAGCCCCGTCGAGTATCTCGATTCTTTTGAGAAAGTGGCTAAGCGCCCTGAAAGGGCTGAAAGCGCGACTTTTTCCACAATGTGATCAATGCGAGTTCGCATTCTTCGCTAGTGTGAGCGCCATGGCACACAAAATTGTTCTTGTCGACGACCTCGACGGAAGTGAACTCGGCGATAACGCCGTCACGACGCGCTTTTCACTGAATGGCGCTCACTACGAAATTGATCTGGGTGACGCGAACCGGCAGAAACTTGCCGACGCGCTCGCGCCCTTCATCAGCGCTGGCCGCCGCGCCAGCGCTGGCGCGGCATCCGCTCGCAGCGCCTCCCCCAAGAAGCGCGGCGGCGGCAAGAGCAATACCTCCGCTATTCGCGAATGGGCCAACGCTAACGGGCACACCGTCGGCGACCGTGGCCGCATTCCGGCGAATATCGTCGAGGCGTACGAAGCGGCCACCGGAAAGTAACGCTTCGGCGAGCATCCGTTCGCGATAAAAATATTCGGATGATCGGGGCTGGGCCCGTCTCATGGAGGCGGCGCCCAGCCCCGACTGTTTGTGTGGGTCTCATGAAAATTGCTATCGCCGGAGGACACGGACACATCGCGCGCAAACTCTCGCGCCTCCTCGCCGCAGGCGGCCACGAGCCGTGGGCACTCATTCGCAACGACGCCCACACCGCCGACGTCGAATCAGACGGGGCACGCGCCGTCATCGTCGACCTCGAGCGTGACGACGACGCGCGCGTCGCCGAAGCCATCACCGGGGCCGACGCCGTCGTGTTCGCCGCCGGGGCCGGCCCCAACAGCGGGGCGGAGCGCAAACTCACCCTCGACCGCGACGGGGCGATCCTGCTCGCCGACGCGGCCGTGCAGGCCGGCATTCGCCGCTACGTGATTGTGTCATCGCGTCGGGCCGACGCGTTCGACCCGACCTCGGACGACGTGTTTCAGATCTACCTGCGCGCCAAGAGCGAAGCCGACGCCGCCGTGCGCGGCAACGAGAACCTCGACTGGACGGTCGTGCGCCCGGGCGGGCTGACCGACGAGCCGGGCACGGGCGCCGTGCGGGTGGGCGCCGACGAAGAGGGCACCATCTCGCGCGACGACGTCGCCGCCGTGCTGTACACGCTGCTCACCACCGGGGGCGGTGTCGGGGCGCAGTTCGAGGTCGTGAACGGGGATACGCCGATCGCCGAGGCGGTCGCCGCGCTGTAGGGCGGAAAAAGCCCCTGCTTACCCCGAGCTGCGGACGAGAGGCAGCGCGGCGACGCTCGTGACGAACTCGTCGGCGACGGCACGGGTTTCCGAGTCGGCGCTCGCGAGCTCGCCCCGTGCCGTCGCTGCCGCATCAGCGGCGTGCGAGCGAAGGTGACGCACGAACTCCGCGGCACGGCCCGCGTCGACGCCGAGGGTGCGCGCAGCCGCGAGGCACTGCACCTCCCCGATCGCGTCGAATCGATACTCGCCGCCGATCTTCATCGCCGACAGCACGGCCTGCCCCGGCTGTGCGTACGGCGCGAAGCTCGCCATGTCGTAGAGGGGCGCGAGGCGAACCTGGTTGCCATCGAGGAGCACCGAATAGTTCTTGATGTGGGCGTCGGTGCACGCCAGAACGGTGTTGACCATGAGCCCGCGATAAAACGCCCAGGCTGCCTCGGCACGGTCCGCCGGTCGCGGAAGACCGCGCAGCAACCGGGCGACATCGGCGACGCCCGGTCCACCGTCTGTGCGCTGATACTTCTTCGACGGAGGCACGGCGAGCGCCTGACCCAGATCCTCCTGATGGAGGCGCGTCACGACGTCGCCACTCACCACACGGTCGAATCGGCGCGTCACAAAGACAGGGAGGCCATCGATATCGTCGAGCGACGATTCGGCAACGTCAACACCGAGAAGCGCTGCCGTGCGCAGGGTGAGGTGTTCGACCACATCAAGGCGTCGGTAACCACCGACGGCAGGCTTCAGGATGTGGGTGGAGGCCGCGGACCCACTGGGCATAGTCCAGGAGCCATCGCTCGTGCGCGCGAGCGCGATCTTGGGCTGCGCACCCGCAAGGCTGAAGCGTCCGACCGATTCGGGATCTCCGAAAAGACGCCCGCGTGCGTAGCGTTCGATCGCCTGGCGGAGCAGAGCGCCGACCTCGACGGATGAGAGCGCTCGATACCCGGGGCGCTCGATGGCGACCTCCGGCGGATCGTCGCCTTCCGCCACGAACTGCAGCGCACCCGCAACGTCGGAGCCGACGTGTTGAAGGATCGCGACCGGGTTCGCGGGGTTCACGCCGAAGTGCTCAGCGATGGCACGGCGCGCTTCAGCACTGTCGGGTAGCAGCCCGTCGAGGAACGGGAGCACCACCCGCTTCCGGTGCTCAGCGAGCACGAGTGGCATCGAGAGCGACAGGGGCGTGATCGTGCGGCCACCTGCAACACCTGAGTCGATTGCGCCGTCTCTATAGTCGGGTGCGTAGCAAAATCGCGTGTTGCCCCGGTTGTCTTGCATGATGGTGCCGCAGTGCTGACCGTCTAGAAGAACGCGGAGCGCGATACTCACGGCATCAGCTTTCTGCGCCTCGGGTCACGACGTCAAAGCCCGCGCCGAAAACCGCAAAGCAGTCGAGCACCTTCGACATGTCGACCGAGGGCTTGCCATTTTCGAACTCGATCAGCCAGCGCCGCGAGACCCCTGCCCGGTCGGCGAGCGCTGATTGCGACAACCCTGCGTCTTCGCGCAGCCGCCGCAACAGTATTCCCGCCTCGCGCGGTGTGGTGAACATGCTCGCCCCCTTCCTGATGTCGCCTTGCAGTGCGCACGCTCGTGCACTCTAGTCGGAGTGCACGAACAAGCACAAGAGGGAGTGTGCATGAACGTGCACGACGCAAACCTGCGGGCGCTCGGGCGCCGACGAGATGAGGGCGGCCAACGGGCCGCGATCGTGCGCCGAATGGGTGCCGCCCCCGCGAGGATCGCTGGGCGCGGCCGGGGCGACAACGCGAACGTCGGGAGACTACTCGGGTGTAGGAGTTCCTACACCGGAGTAGGCGCGGCGCACTGCACGCGCGACATCTCAACGGCGAGCATTGAGCATGCGCGACGCCCGGCGACGGCGCTCATTCAGCGCGCAACCCCCAGCAACGACGCCCCGGTATCGACCACAGGCGGTCGACACGGCCGAGCGAGTCGCCGCGCTGTGGGGCTACCGCTCGCGCGCAATCGCCCGTCAGCCCCCGACGAGCTCGGCCGCCTGGCGGGCGATCGCCAACTCTTCGTTCGTCGGCACGACGAGCACCTTCGGGCCCTCGAGCGCCGGCGAGATGATGCGGGCGTTGCGCACGGCGCGGCCGTTCAAGAAGCGGTCGACGCGCAGTCCGAGGTGCTCGAGGCCCTCCATGACGCGGGCGCGCAAGGCCGCGTTGTTCTCGCCGACGCCGGCCGTGAACACGACCGCGTCGAGGCCGCCCAGGTGCGCCAGGTACGCGCCGATGTAGTGGCGAATGCGGTGGGCCCACACGGCGAGCGCCGCCTCGGCGAGCGCGTCGCCGGCGGCTGCCGCATCCGTGACGTCACGCATGTCGCTGCGGCCCGTGAGCCCCAGCAGGCCACTCTTCTTGTTGAGCAGAGTGTCGAGCTCGTCGACGCTGAGGCCCGCCACGCGGTGCAGGTGCACGAGCACCGCCGGGTCGAGGTCGCCCGAGCGCGTGCCCATCACGAGGCCCTGCAGCGGGGTCAACCCCATTGACGTGTCGATCGACCGCCCGCCGTCGACCGCGGTGACGCTCGCGCCGTTGCCGAGGTGCAGCACGATCAGCTTCAGCTCCTCCAGTGGGCGGCCCAGCACGACCGCGGCCTGCTCGGCCACAAACTGGTGACTCGTGCCGTGAAAGCCGTACTTGCGCACCCCGTGCGCCTCAGCCAGCTCGCGGTCGATCGCGTAGGTGAACGCCTCGGGCGGCATCGACTGGTGGAAGGCGGTGTCGAACACGGCGACGTGCGACACGTCAGGCAGCACCGTCATCGCCGCCCGGATGCCCGCCAGATTCGCCGGGTTATGTAACGGTGCCAGCGCGCTCAGCTCGTCGATCGCCCGCTCGACCGCGGCGTCGATCAGGGTCGGGGCCGTAAACCGGGCCCC
>DASSWY010000267.1:0-13699 GCA_035704325.1 Microcella sp.
CTCGGTGAGCTTCTGCGCCTCGAACTGCGCAATGCGTTTCTCGGCGGTCTTCAGCTGCTGCGAGAGGTCGGCGATGCGGTCGGCGAGGCTGTCGCGCGGAGTCTTCAGCTGGGCCGTGAGCTGCTGCACGAGCGCACGCTCGGTCGCGAACTCGCGGAAGGCGTCCAGGCCGACGAGGGCTTCGACCCGGCGGTTGGTCGAGCCGACGCTCGATTCGCTGACCAGACTGATCATGCCGATCTCGGCCGAACGCGACACGTGGGTGCCGGCGCAGAGCTCACGCGACCACGGCCCGCCGATGTCGACAACGCGAACCCGGTCGCCGTACTTCTCGCCGAACAGCGCCATGGCGCCCAGGCTCTTCGCCTCGTCGAGGCCCATCACGCGAGTCTCGACCTCGAGGTTGTCGCGCACCGCGATGTTGCTGATCTCCTCGATCTCGCTGCGCGTGTCGGGGCTGAGCGCCTGGTTCCAGCTGAAGTCAAGCCGCATATAGCCGGCCTTGTTGTACGAGCCCGACTGGTGGGCGTCGTGGCCGAGCGTCTGCCGAAGCGCCGCGTGAATCACGTGCGTTGCCGAGTGCGCTTGCGTCGCGGCGCGACGGTAGTCGCCGTCGACCACGGTGCGAGCGCTCGAACCGACCGACACCTCGCCGACGCGCACCTCGACCCGGTGGCTGACGAGCCCCGCGATGGGGCGCTGCACGTCGAGCACCTCGAGCTCGAATCCCTGGCCGACGATCGTTCCCTCGTCGGCGTCCTGACCACCCGACTCGGCATAGAGCGTCGTCTCCGCGAGGATCACCTCGGCGAGTTGCCCCGACGTCGCGCGGTCAACACTCTGGCCGTCAACAATGATGCCGACCACCCGCGTGTCGGCCTCGAGCTCGTCGTAGCCGAGGAAGCGGGTCTCACCGAGCGAGCGGAAGGCGCCGTACACCGAGACATCGGCGAGCACGGCCTTCTTCGACTTGGCGTCGGCCTTTGCGCGCGAGCGCTGCTCGGCCATCAGACGATCGAAGGCGTCTCGGTCGACCGACAGGCCGGCCTCCTCCGCCATCTCGAGGGTCAGGTCAATGGGGAAGCCAAAGGTGTCGTGCAGCTGGAAGGCGGTGTCGCCAGCCAGCACGGAACCGCCACCCGTCTTCGTGTCGGCGACCGCGACATCCAGGATGCTCGTTCCGGCGACGAGCGTGCGCAAGAACGCGTCCTCCTCGCCGAGCGCGAGCCGCGAGACGCGGTCGTAGTTCTGCGCGACCTCGGGGTAGGCGGCGCTCATCGCGTCGCGCGAGGCGGCAAACAGCGTCTCGAAGCTCGGCGCATCCACGCCGAGCAGGCGCATTGCGCGGATCGAGCGGCGCATGAGGCGACGCAAGATGTAGCCGCGGCCCTCGTTGCCGGGGGCGACGCCGTCGGTCATCAGCATGAGGCTGGATCGCACGTGGTCGGCGATCACGCGCATCCGCACGTCGTCGTCGGGGTTCGCTCCGTAGCGACGCCCCGAGAGGGCAGCCGCCGCGTCGAGCACGGGGCGCACCTGGTCGATCTCGTACATGTTCTCGACGCCCTGCTTCAGGAACGCGACGCGCTCCATACCCATGCCGGTGTCGATGTTCTTGTTCGGCAGCTCGCCCACAATGCGGAACTCGGTCTTCGAGCGCACGTCCTCGATGGCGTACTGCATGAAGACGAGGTTCCAGATTTCGATGTAGCGGGTGTCGTCGACGGCGGGGCCCCCCTCGGGGCCGTACGCCGGGCCGCGGTCGAAGTAGATCTCGCTGCAAGGGCCGGCGGGGCCGGGCTGGCCGGTCGACCAGTAGTTGTCCTCCTTGCCCATCGACTGGATGCGCTCGTCGGGAAGCCCGGCGATCCGCTTCCAGAGCTGGCGCGCCTCGTCGTCGTCTTCGTAGACGGTGACCCAGAGATCCTTTTCGGCAAAACCCAGGCCGCCGTCGGACTCGGGGGTCGTCAGCAGCTCCCACGCGTAGCTGATGGCGCCCTCTTTGAAGTAGTCGCCGAACGAGAAGTTGCCGTTCATTTGGAAGAACGTGCCGTGACGGGTGGTCTTCCCCACCTCTTCGATGTCGTTCGTGCGAATGCACTTCTGCACGCTCGTGGCGCGCGGGTACGGCGCGGGAACAACGCCCGTCAGGTAGGGGATGAACGGCACCATTCCCGCGATCGTGAACATGACCGTGGGGTCATCGGCGATCAGGGAGGCGCTGGGGACGACGGTGTGGCCGCGCTGCCCGAAAAAGTCGAGCCAGCGGCGCTGAATGTCAGCGGTCTGCACCTTCGGTTACTTCAGCTTGTTCGAGAGGTCGGCGATGGTGTCTTCCGCCTCAGCGACAGCCGCACGCAGCTCGGCTTCGCGCTGCTTGTAGCCGTCAATGACCGCCGAACCGAATTCGCGTGCGCGGCTGTCGACCTCGTCGAAGAAGTGGGCACCCTGCTCGGTGCGCGAGTACTGGTGGGCGGCGACAGCGCCGACCGCCACGCCGACGATGAACCAGAGGGCGTTCTTCATGAGGAGCTCCTTACCGGGTGGTGGGCATACGCGAATCAGTGCGCACACGGGCAGTGCCCCAGCCTAGCGGCCTCGGGAACGCCGACGGGGGCCCAGCCACAGTGGCTGAGCCCCCGTCGGGATGCTCGATGTGAGAGGCCTCGCGTTAGCGGGCCGCGTAGTACTCGACGACGAGCTGAACTTCACACGTCACGGGCACCTCGGCGCGCTTCGGGCGACGCACGAGGCGGGCCTGCAGCTTGTCGAGCTCGACCTCGAGGTAACCAGGGGTCTTCGGCAGCACGTCGACGTGGCCACCGGCGGCGGCGACCTGGAACGGCTCCATGCCCTCGCTCTTCGGCTTGACGTGGATCAGCTGGCCCGGCTTCACGCGGAACGACGGGCGGTCGACGAGCTGGCCGTCGACGAGGATGTGGCGGTGCACGACCATCTGGCGGGCCTGGGCGGTGGTGCGCGCGAAGCCGGCGCGGAGCACGAGGGCGTCGAGACGCATCTCGAGCAGCTCGACCAGGTTCTCACCGGTCATGCCCTCGGTGCGGCGCGCCTCCTGGAAGACGTTGCGCAGCTGCGCCTCGCGGATGCCGTACTGGGCGCGCAGACGCTGCTTCTCGCGCAGACGAACCGCGTAGTCGCTGTCCTGCTTGCGGCGGGTGCGGCCGTGCTCACCCGGGCCATAGGGGCGCTTCTCGAGGTACTTGGCAGCCTTCGGGGTGAGGGCGATGCCGAGCGAGCGCGAGAGGCGGGTCTTGCTGCGGGTACGTGACTTAGTCGACACGAAGTGGTTCCTTCCTGACGTGGCCGCGGCGTTCGCGACTCACGGACGTACATCCCGCCTGCCTGCCCGGGCGCACGTCGCAGCGTTCCGGAGGATCCGTGAGGAAAGGGTGGGATGTGCTCGTGACCTGACGAGCCGGTAAAGCTTAGCAGAGCGGGGCTCTTACGCCCGCGCGGGGGCGAGCGCGTAGCCCTCGCTCAGCTCTCGGCCTCGCGACCGCGAATGATCGCGCGCAACTTCTCGAGCCGTGCGGCGATGTCGCGCTCGACGCCGCGCGCCGTGGGCCGGTAGTACTCGCGGCCCACGAGGCGGTCGGGCAGATACTGCTGGGTTGAGACGCCGTGTGGCTCGTCGTGCGGGTAGCGGTAGCCCTTCCCGTGACCGAGTGCCTTGGCGCCCGGGTAGTGCGCGTCGCGCAGGTGCGCCGGCACGACCCCCGCCGTGCCCGCCCGCACGTCGGCGAGCGCGGCGTCGATGCCGAGGTAGGCGGCGTTCGACTTCGGCGCGGTCGCGAGGTAGACGACGGCTTCGGCGAGCGGGATGCGCCCCTCCGGCATTCCGATGAGCTGCACGGCCTGGGCGGCAGCGACCGCGAGGGGAAGCGCCTGAGGGTCGGCGACCCCGATGTCTTCCGCGGCCGAGATGATGACGCGACGTGCGATAAACCGGGGATCCTCCCCCGCCTCGATCATCCGCGCGAGGTAGTGCAGCGCCGCGTCGGGGTCACTGCCCCGAATCGACTTGATGAAGGCGCTGATGACGTCGTAATGCTCGTCGCCCGCGCGGTCGTAGCGCAACAGCGCCCGGTCGACGGCGGCGGAGACCGCCTCCGCCGTGATGATCGGATGCTCGTCCTCGTCATCGGCGGTCGCAACGGCCGTCTGCGCGGCCGCTTCCAGCGCTGTCAGCGCACGACGCGCATCCCCCGATGCGAGGCGAATGAGCGCCGCCCTCGCCTCTGCGTCGAGAGCGACGCGGCCTGCGAGCCCGCGCGGGTCGTCGACGGCGCGGTCGACGAGCATGCCGAGGTCGTCGTCCTCGAGGGTCTTCAGGGTCAGCAGCAGGCTGCGACTCAGCAGCGGGGAGATGACCGAGAAGCTCGGGTTCTCGGTCGTGGCCGCAATCAGCACGACCCAGCCGTTTTCGACGCCAGGAAGGAGCGCATCCTGTTGCGCCTTGGTGAAGCGGTGAATCTCGTCGAGAAACAGCACCGTCGTCGAGCCGTACAGATCGCGATCGCTGAGGGCGCGTTCCATCACCTCGCGCACGTCTTTCACGCCGGCGGTGATCGCCGACAGCTCGACGAATCGGCGCCCCGACTGTCGGGCGATCGCCTGCGCGAGCGTGGTCTTGCCGGTGCCGGGCGGGCCCCAGAGAATCACCGAGACCGCGCTCGGTGTCGACGTCGGGTCGTCAGAGGCAAGCGCCACGAGCGGCGACCCCGGACCCAACAAGTGGGACTGCCCGGCGACCTCGTCGAGTCGGGTCGGACGCATGCGCACGGCGAGCGGCGTCTGCCCGCGGTGGAGTCCCTGTTGCGTCACCCGACCAGGCTAGTCGGGCGCGGCGACAGGGCACCGGGGCGCTCGACTAGAGTTCGTCGCGGTGAGTTGACCCGCACACGAAGGAGCGCGCATGGCCCAGGCGTCGTCGAAGGATCGCGAAGCACGCGAGAGGCTGCGTCGGTACCAGGCGCGCCAGACCGTGCACGACGGGGCGCTGCGCCGCCGTCGCCGCGACAACATCGCGAGCCTGATCGCGGTCGTCGCGGCGGCCGCCATCGCGAGTGGCGCGTTGCTGGCGTATGAGTCGGGGCCGGGCGCGCCCGAACCCGAGCCGTCAGCCAGTGCCTCACCGACGCCCGAGCCCACGGCCGAAGCCCCCGACCCCGCGCTCAGTGAGAACCGTACCTGGACGGGTGCCCTCACGCTCAACGAGGAGGTCGAACTCGGGATTGAACTTGACGGGGCGGCTGCCCCACAGGCGGTCGCGGCCGTGACGACCCTCATTAACGAGGGGTTCTACGACGGCCTCAGCTGTCACCGCCTGACCTCGGGCAACATTTTCGTGCTGCAGTGCGGCGACCCGGCAGGTAACGGCACCGGCGGCCCCGACTTCCGCTTCGGACCCATCGAGAATGCGCCGGCCGATAGCCTGTACCCGGCGGGCACCATCGCGATGGCGCGGGCGGGCGGAGACGCCTTCAGCATGGGTAGCCAGTTCTTCATCGTCTACGGCGACTCGGCGATTCCGACCGACAGCGCGGGCGGCTACACGGTCATCGGCGAGGTCACCTCGGGGCTCGACGAGCTGACGAACACGATCGTGGCAGGCGGAATCGAGGGCGGCGCCTCAGACGGCGCCCCGCGCATCCCGACGACGATCACCTCCATCACGATCGAGTAGCAATGCCGCGGGCGGCGGCGGCATGGCCGTCGACCGCGTGTGGCCGTGGAATATGCTGAACCCCGCCCGCAGGGCACTCCCTGCGCTCCCCCGTCGATGAGGAAGATGCACCCGTGGCTGTGAACGACCAGACGACCTTCGGCCGAGTGGACGAGACGGGCACCGTTTTCGTGACGGATGACGGCGTCGAACGCGCGGTCGGCCAGTACCCCGATGGCACCCCGGAGGAGGCGCTCGCCTACTTCACCCGCAAGTACGTTGAGCTCGAGACCCAGGTCGCGCTCGTTGAGCAGCGCGCCCGCGGCGGCGCACCGGCCGCCGACGTCGCGAAGACCGTGACGGCTCTGCGCACGACGCTCACCGACGCGGCTGCCGTGGGCGACCTTCCGGCGCTCCGTGCGCGTTTGGATGCGCTCGGCGGCGCCGTTGAGAAGCTCACGGAGGAGCAGCAGGCCGAGGCTCAGGCCGCACTCGAGGCGGCCATCAGCGAGCGCACCGCCATCGTTGCCGAGGCCGAGGCCCTTGCCGCGAAAGACCCGCAGTCAATTCAGTGGAAGCAGGCCACCGCGCAGATGGAGGCGCTGTTCACCCGCTGGAAAGAACACCAGCAAACCGGCCCGCGCCTTCCGAAGAAGCAGGCCGACGATCTCTGGAAGCGATTCCGCGCCGCCCGGGGCACTCTCGACCACAACCGCCGCGCCTTCTTCGCGAACCTCGACGCCGAGCACAAGGGCGCCAAGCAGGCGAAGCAAGCACTGATCACCAAAGCGGAGGCGCTCGCCTCCCAGGGCGCCGCGGGTATCCCGGCCTATCGCCGCCTGCTCGACGAGTGGAAGGCCGCGGGTCGCGCCGGTAAGAAGGTTGACGACGCACTGTGGGCCGCATTCAAGGCCGCGGGCGACGTGCTGTACCAGGCGAAGTCTGAGGTCGACGCGCGCGAGAACGAAGAGTTCCAAGGCAACCTCGAGCAGAAGCTCGCGCTGCTGGACGAGGCCGAACCGCTCCTCACTGCCACCGACCGCGTGGTCGCGCGCAACACGCTCACGAACATCCAGCGCCGCTGGGACGCGATCGGCAAGGTGCCCCGCGAGCAGGTGCGCGTCGTCGAAGACCGCCTGCGCACGATCGAGCAGGCTGTCAAGTCGCTCGAAGAGGCCCACTGGCAGAAGTCCGATCCCGAGAAAAAGGCCCGCTCGGAGGGGCTCGCTGCCCAGCTACACGAGGCGATCGCGCAGCTCGAAGCGCAGCTGGCCGAGGCCAAGGCGGCGAAGAACGCGGCGGCCGTCGCGGAGCTCACCGAGTCGCTCGAGGCGCGGCGTGCGTGGCTCGCCGCCGTCGGCGAGTAGCGGGGCGGTTATCCCCAGGGGGCAGTTATCCCCCGCTTCGGATACGCGGGTCGCCGCCCGAGGATGCGGCGCGCACACTGCGCCCCGTGTCCGTCCTCATCATTCCTGACTCCCCGTCCTGCTCCCCCGACCCCCGCGCGCTCGCCCCGCTGAGCGACGCCGAACTGCGAGCTGCCGCGCTCGATGGCGAGATCGTCTCCCTCGGTGACGCCTACCTCCCGATCGATGCTCCCGCGCTACCCGCTGATCGCGCCCGCTCGGTGTCCGCATTGCGCGCCGATCAGCGGCTCTTCGCTGAGCGACGCAGCGCCGCGTGGGTACACGGGTGGTGCCCCGAACCCGCGACCGCCTCGGTCGCCGTGAACGTGGCCGCGCGGGTCCCGAGCGGTGTCCGCCGCCGTACGGGGGCCCGCGAGCTCGTAATCGACGACGGCGAGCTCGTCCTGTGCGGGGGCGTTCGCGTGACCAGTCCCCTCCGAACGCTGCTCGACCTCGCGCGCGAAGACGACGCCGAATTGTCGCTCGACGCGTTCACCGCGATCGTGGCGGCCTCGCGCATCCCCGTCGCCACCATCCTCGCGAGCCTCGCAGCGGCGCGGAGCGCGCCCTACGTCACGCGAGCGCGGCGGCGCCTGTTAGCCGTTGCTGACGCGATAGACGTCGTAGACCGCATCGATGCGGCGCACCGCGTTCAGAACCCGGTCGAGGTGTGTCACGTCTCCCATCTCGAAGACGAACTTCGAGATGGCCAGGCGGTCGCGTGAGGTGTTGACGCTGGCCGACAAGATGTTGACGTGGTGCTCAGAGAGCACGCGCGTCACGTCTGAGAGCAGGCCACTCCGGTCGAGCGCCTCCACCTGAATCTGCACAAGAAACACGCTCTTCGTGGTGGGCGCCCACTCGACCTCGATCATGCGGTCAGGTTCGGCAAGCAGGCTGTGCACGTTCGTGCAGTCGCCGCGATGCACGCTCACCCCCTGGCCTCGGGTGATGAATCCGACGATCTCGTCACCGGGCACGGGTGTGCAGCATTTGGCGAGTTTGACCAAAATATCCGGCGCTCCGCGCACCAGGATGCCCGAATCACTCGTGCGTACGGGCGTGCGCTGGCGCGTCGGAACACTGAACGGCTCGTCGTCAGATTCGGCCTCAACGTGAATCGCCGCAAGAATCTTTTCGATCACGGACTGAGTCGAGATGTGACCCTCGCCGACGGCCGCATAGAGCGCATCCACCGTTTCGTAGCGCAGCGTCGCCGCGACCTGCGCGACCACGTCGTTCGACATCATGCGCTGCAGCGGCAGGTTCTGTTTACGCATCGCCCGGGCGATCGCATCTTTACCCTGCTCGATCGCCTCGTCTCGACGCTCTTTGGTGAACCACTGCCGAATCTTTGACTTCGCCCGGGTCGACGTCACGAAGTTCAGCCAGTCGTGACTCGGCCCCGCGTCGGGGTTTTTCGAGGTGAAGACCTCGACGGTGTCGCCACTCGCGAGCGTCGAATCAAGCGGCATGAGCCGGCCGTTGACTTTTGCCCCCATCGTGCGGTGACCGATTTCGGTGTGCACCGCGTAGGCGAAGTCGACCGGGGTTGCGCCAGACGGCAGGCCGATCACCTTCCCCTGGGGGGTGAAGACGTAAACCTCTTTCGCACCGATCTCGTAGCGCAGGGTGTCGAGAAACTCGCTCGGGTCGGCGGTCTCGGCCTGCCAGTCGGAGATGTGTTTGAGCCACGCCATGTCGGTGTCGTGACCGAGCAGAGAACGCTCATCGCTCTTTCCGCCCGACGCCACCCGCTCCTTGTACGCCCAGTGCGCGGCGACCCCGAACTCGGCGCGCTGATGCATCTCGTGCGTGCGAATCTGCAACTCGACGGGGCGGCCACCCGGACCAAAGACAGTGGTGTGGAGCGACTGATAGAGGTTGAATTTCGGTGTCGCGATGTAGTCCTTGAAGCGCCCCGGCATGGGGCTCCAGCGCGCGTGCACCGCGCCGAGGGCCGCGTAGCAGTCGCGAATAGAACTGACGAGAATGCGCACACCGGTCAGGTCATAGATGTCGTCGAAGTCGCGCCCGCGGTGCACCATCTTCTGGTAGATCGAGTAGTACTGCTTCGGCCTGCCGGCGACCTGCGCCTTGATTTTCGCTTGCCGAAGGTCGCCGTTGACGAGGTCAATGACCTGCTGCACGAACTTTTCGCGCTCGGGGGTGCGGTTCTTGACGAGGCTTTCAATCTCGACATAGAGCTTCGGGTGAAGCACGGCGAACGACAGGTCTTCGAGCTCCCACTTGATGGTCTGAATACCCAGACGGTGCGCGAGCGGCGTGTAAATCTCGAGTGTCTCTTGTGCCTTGCGCTTGGCGGAATCACCTTCTACGAAGCCCCACGTGCGCGCGTTGTGCAACCGGTCGGCGAGTTTGATGACGAGCACGCGGATGTCTTTCGACATCGCCACGATCATCTTGCGCACCGTCTCGGCCTGAGCAGAATCGCCGTACTTGACCTTGTCCAGCTTGGTCACGCCGTCGACGAGCATGGCCACCTCGTCGCCGAACTCGGCACGCACCTGGTCGAGCGTGTACGCGGTGTCTTCCACCGTGTCGTGAAGTAGCGCTGCAGCGAGCGTTTTCACGCCAAGGCCCAGTTCTGCGAGAATCTGCGCGACGGCGAGCGGGTGCGTAATGTACGGCTCGCCGCTCTTGCGCTTTTGCCCATCGTGGGCACGTTCGGCGACGCGGTATGCGCGCTCGAGGAAGGCGATATCAGCCTTGGGGTGCTGTGCCCGAACCGTGCGGTAGAGGGTGTCGAGCGCACCGGTCGACTGCGACCGCGAGAACAGGCGCGGCAGCAGCGATCGCAACGGCGGTGCTGTGCTCTGCGTCACCTCGGTCATGCGAAGCCTCCGCTGTGCAGTCTACGAGGTGCGGTCGAGCGTCAGCGCACGGCTCCTGACTCGGGGCGCGGCGCCTTCTTACGCGTGCCCTGCTTCTTCACCTCAGGCTCGTTCGCGCGCAACTGCACGTACAGCGGCGCCGCAATGAAGATCGACGAATAGGTGCCGACGATCGTGCCGACCGTCAGCGCGAGCGCGATGTCGCGCAGAGTACCGGCACCGAGAAGCAGCGAGCCGATGAGAAGAATCGCCGCGGTGGGCAGCACCGCCACCACCGAGGTGTTGATCGAGCGCACGATGGTCTGGTTGACACCGAGATTCACCGACTGCGCGAAGGTGCGTCGCGACTCCGCGCCGTCCTCGGCCGTGTTCTCGCGCACTTTGTCGAACACGACGACGGTGTCGTACAACGAATACGACAGGATCGTCAGGAAGCCAATGACGGCCGCTGGCGTGATTTCGAAGCCGAGCGCTCCGTAGAGGCCCGCCGTCAACACGACGTCGTGGATCAGCGCAACGCCCGCAGCGACGACCATCTTCCAGGTGCGGAAGTAGATCGTCATGATCACACTGACGAAGGCAAAAAACACCACGAGCGCGATAATCGCCTGGCGGGTGATGTCTTGACCCCAGCTCGCCCCGATGAACGATGACGTGACCTGATCGACGGGAACGTCAAAGGCCTCGGCGAGCTCGGCGCGCAATTCGTTGGTCGCCTCGGGGGTCAGCTGGTCGGTCTGCACGCGCACGGAGTCGGTGCCCACCGTCGAAACCCGAGGGTTACTGCCCTCGACATAGTCGTTCACGACATCGGTCGCGAGCGCCGTGGCCGCCGCTGGGTCTTCGACCACGAGCGACACCTCGGAGACACGGAATTCGCTACCCCCACGGAACTCAATGCCGAAGACGAAGCCACCGCGCAGGGCGGTGAACCCGATCGCCAGCAGCAGCAACACAGCCGCGATGCCATACCAGAGCTTGCTGCGGCCGACGACGTCAATCGATCGTTCGCCGGTGTACAGGCCATTGCCGAAGCGGGTGAGCATGCTCATCGGGCGTCCTTCTTCCCTGCGTTGTCGGCCTCCGCGGCCTTCCGCTCGGCAATCGTCTGTCGGCGCTGGGCCTCACGCAGACCCGCCGCGTTCTTCTTCTGCGCCGCGACGGGGGCGCGGAATTGCGCGCGACCGCGGTACACCGCACCGAGGGCTTTCGGGTCAAGACCCGAAAGCGGGTGACCCGAACTAAAGAACGGCGTGCGTGCCACCAGTCGCAGCAGCGGATAGGTCATGAGCGACACGATTACGAGGTTGATGACCGACATCACACCCAGGGTGAATGCGAAGCCGCGCACGTTTCCGACCGCGAGGATATACAGCACGACCGAACCAACGAGGCTGATGACGTTCGAGATCAAAATCGTGCGGAAGGCGCGTTTCCAGCCAGCCTCGACGGCTGACTCGAGCCCGCGACCGTCGCGCAGCTCGTCGCGCACACGTTCGAAGTACACGATGAAGGCGTCGGCGATGACACCGACCGAAATGATGAGACCCGCAACGCCCGCGAGCGACAGGCGGTAGCCCTGCTGGTTCGACAGGTACAGGATCACGAGGTACGACAGAACCGCTGCGACGAGCAGGCTCGCGATAATCACGCCACCGAGCGCGCGGTACTGGAACAGCGCGTACCCCATCACCAAGAGCAGACCGATGACGCCGGCGATGATTCCGCTTTCCAGCTGCGAGATTCCGAGCGTTGCCGAGATGTTTTCTTGGCTCTGCAGCTCGAAGCCGATCGGGAGCGCGCCGAAGCGCAGTTGGTCGGCGAGAGTCTGGGCCGATTCCTGCGTGAACGATCCACTAATTTGCGGGCGCCCATCCGTAATGGCGCTGACCGTGCGCGGCGCGCTGATGACACTGCCGTCAAGCACGATGGCGAACTGGTTTCGCACGCCCTCCAGTGTGACGAGACGTTCGGTCACCTCGCGGAACTGCTGGGTTCCCTCGGCGTCGAACTCGATGAACACGCCCCACTCATTCGAGGTCACGCCGGTCTGCGAGGAGACGAGCCCCGCAGTCGCATCGGTGATGTTCGAGCCCACCACCTCAGCCGGACCAAGAATGTACTTCACGAGGCCGTCGGCGTCGCAGGTGACGAGCGGCTCATCGAGCGGGGCGACGTTAACGTCGAGCTCATCGAGCTCGGCGCAGTTCAGCTCGTCAAACCGCTGCTGAATCTCCGGGGTGATCCAGTTCGGATCGCTCGCGTCGGTCGGCTCGGGCTGCGGCGTGTCTTCGGCGGGGGCCTCCTCGGCAGGCGCCTCGTCGACGGGCGTGGTCTCGCCAGTGTCGGTGGTCGAGACGGTCTGCGCGGTTACGTCGGCGGCACCATCGGCTGCCGGGCTCTCTGAGGGCTCGGGCTCCGGGCTCGACGACGGCGCTGGCGTGCCCTCCTCCGTCGGATCGGACGGGGTCAGCGTCGAGTTCGACGCCGCTTCTGCGGCCAGAACCGCCCGGAATTCGAGGCGCGCGGCAGACTGGATGCGATCGATCGTGGCCTGGTCGGGCGTGCCAGGAATCGCGACGACGATGTTGCGGCCACCCTGGGTGGTGATTTCCGCCTCCGACACGCCGCCGGCGTCGACGCGCTGGCGAATGATGGCGACCGCCTGATCGAGCTGCTCCTGCGTGACCTCTGCCGATTCCTCAAGTTGGGGCTCGAGGATGAGCTGGGTTCCGCCCTGGAGATCAAGGGCGAGACGGGGCGTCCACTGCCCCTCGTTCCAGATGACACTCGCCGCGTTAGCCGATACCAGGCCAATGATGATGACGAGCAGCCATACGAGGGAGCGCACAGCTTTGCGCTCGGGCGTCGTTCTAGCCACAGAGGTTACTCATTTCTCGGGGGTGGTGGAGCGGGGCACAAGGGACCCCGCCGCCCGGCTGCGCGGCGTAGCGCAGGGTCAGTCGTCGGTCTTTTTGGTCTCGCGGCTCGGGTCAACGCTCGACTCGTTGAGGCGAGGAGCATCCTCATCGATCACCGGTGCACTCCCGTCGAGCTCGTCGCTCGTCTCCTCCGCGGGCGTGTCTTCCACTACACGCGCGAGCGTCTGACGGTGCACGCGAATCGTGCTTCCTGGCGACACCTCAATGGTCGCAATGTTCTCGTCCTCGTCGAGGGCGACGAGCGTGCCGAACAGGCCGAAGTTGGTCATCACCTCAGCGCCGGGCACCATCTTCTGCTGCAGCGACTCCATGTCAGCACGACGCTTACGCGAATTACGCACCATGAAGAAGATCAGCAGGCCGAGGACGCCCAGCATGACGAATTCGAGGGGACCCATGACTACCTTTCCGGGGGGAACATGACGGCACGCACGGCAGAGCAGAGCCCCGCGGCGGCCTGCCGACCACTATAGGTCATCGATGAGGCCGGGCTGCGGCCCGGACTGCGGGCTGAGGCCCAGGTGCTTCCAGGCGCGGGCCGTCGCGATGCGGCCGCGCGGGCTGCGCGTGACGAGGCCCGAGCGCACCAGGAAGGGTTCGACGACGGCCTCGATCGTCTCGGCTTCCTCCCCCACGGTGACCGCAAGGGTCGACAGGCCGACGGGTCCGCCCCCAAAGCGTTCGACGATGGCCGACAGCACGGCGCGGTCGAGGCGATCAAGCCCGTGCTCGTCGACGTCGTACAGCTCGAGCGCGGCGCGCACCGCGGAGTGATCGGCCGCCCCACCGTGCACGAGTGCGTAGTCACGC
>DASSWY010000140.1:0-2029 GCA_035704325.1 Microcella sp.
GCGACGGCATCGCCCATCACCGACCAGTCGGAGTCGGAGCCCATGACGACGGAAACGAGAGGCTGAGGCACGCGGTTCAGGCTACCCGTCAGGCGTCGAAGTGGGCGGCGGCGGCGCGCGCGCGGTACGCGACGTCGTCGAGGTCGTCGCCGAACGCTGTCACGTGCCCGGCCTTGCGGCCCGGGCGCGGCGACTTGCCATAGGCGTGCACCTTGGCCGACGGCTGGTGGCCGAGCGCCTGCGCGATCTGGCCGTCGGTGAGGCCACCGAAGACGTTGATCATGACCGCGTGCGGGGCGATCAGCTCGGTGTCGCCGAGCGGCCAGTCGAGCACGGCCCGCAGGTGCTGCTCGAACTGGCTGGTGACCGCCGCGTCGATCGAGAAGTGACCGCTGTTGTGCGGGCGCATCGCGAGCTCATTCACCAGCACATGGCCGTCAGCGGTTTCGAACATCTCGACCGCGAGCACGCCGGTCACGCCCAGACCGTGCGCGATCGTCGTCGCGATCTCGGCGGCGCGGCGCTCGACGGCGTCAGAGGCACGGGGGGCGGGCGCGACCACCTCGGCGCACACTCCCCCCTTCTGCACCGTCTCGACAAGCGGCCAGGCACGCAGCTCACCCGACGGTCGACGAGCGACCAACTGCGCGAGCTCACGCCGAAAGTCAACGAGCTGCTCGGCGAGCACGGGGCCGTCGGCGAGCCAGTCGTCCGCCGCGTCGGCGGCGTCGACGACGCGCACGCCCTTGCCGTCGTAGCCGCCGCGCGGGGTCTTGACGACCGCGCGACCGCCGTTGTCGGCAAGGAACGTCGCGAGCTCGTCCCGCGTCGTCACGCGCGCCCATGCGGGCACCGGCACGCCCATGGCGCTCAGCCGCTCGCGCATGTGCAGCTTGTCTTGCGCGGCGAGCAACGCGTCGGGGCCGGGCTGCACGCTGACACCGTCTGCGACGAGGGCGCGCAGCACCTCCTGCGGCACGTGTTCGTGATCGAAGGTGATGACGTCGCAACCGCGAGCAAAGGCCCGCACGGTGTCGAGATCGCGGTAGTCACCGACCTGGGTGGCCGCGAGCCTCGCCGACGAGCCCTCCTGCTCGGCGAGCACACGAATCTCGATGCCGAGCGCGACGGCCGGCGGCACCATCATGCGGGCGAGCTGGCCGCCCCCGATCACTCCGACGACGGGCATGCGGGTGTCCTTCCGACGAATGCGGGCGCCGCGCGCCGGCAACGCCGGTCAGAACGCAGGCACTGCGAGCCTACCGAGACGGGCGGGTCGTCCGAGACCGCGATACGTCCATCCCGCGTCCACCCAGCGGTCGGCATCGAGGCAATTGCGGGCGTCAATAACGGTGCGGATGCGCGTGACTGGGCCGAGCATCCGCGGATCGATCGCGCGGTACGTCTCCCATTCGGTCGCGACGACGAGCGCCTCGGCGTCGCGCGCCGCATCGATCGGGTCGGCTGCGTACGTGAGCTCAGGAGCGCGATAGCGCGCCGTGTGGATGGCGACCGGGTCGCTCGCCGTCACCCGGGCACCCGTTGCGTGCAGCCGCTGGGCGACCTCGAGCGCCGGAGAATCGCGCACATCGTCAGAATCGGGTTTGAACGCCAGGCCCCACACGGCGACCGGCCGGTCACGCACCTCGCCGTCGAGCGCGGCAACCACGCGGTCAACGACGAGGTCACGGCGGCCGAGGTTGACGCGGTCGACCGCGTCGAGGAAGGCGAGCGACTCGCCCACCCCCAACTGCTCGGCGCGGGCGCGGAACGCGCGGATGTCTTTCGGCAGGCACCCGCCGCCGAAGCCCAAACCGGCGTTCAAGAATCGGCGCCCGATGCGCGCGTCGAGCCCCAGCGCGTCGGCCAGGGCTGTGACGTCGGCGCCGGCCGCATCCGCGACGTCGGCCATCGCGTTGATGAACGAGATCTTCGTCGCCAGGAACGCGTTGGCGGCGGTTTTCACCAGTTCAGCCGTCGCGCGGTCGACGACGAGCCTCGGCACCCCCGCCGCAATGAGCGGCGCGTA
>DASSWY010000180.1:0-5072 GCA_035704325.1 Microcella sp.
TCGCGGGAGGAAGAGGGGCGAGGCATAAGGGGCCGAGTCTAGCCCGCGTGCGCACCGCCCGACGAGGGGGCGTCGCCCACCGTCGCGCGGTCAGCGGCGTCGAGAGCCGCCTCGCGTGCCGCGCGCTTCTCGGCGCGACGCTCTTTCGCCCCCTCCACCAGCCAGTACAGCGCCGGCAGCACGACCAGCGTGAGCAGGGTCGACGACACGAGACCGCCGATCACGACAATCGCGAGCGGCTGCGAGATGAACCCCGCCGTGCCGGTGATGCCGAGGCCCAGCGGGATGAGCGCGAAGATCGTCGCCGCCGCCGTCATCAGCACGGGGCGCAAACGCCGAACGGATCCCTCAATGACTGCCTCGCGCGCCGTCATGCCGCGCTCGCGGTACTGGTTGACGAGGTCGATGAGCACGATCGCGTTCGTGACGACGATGCCGATCAGCATCAGCACACCGATGAGCGACGGTACGCCGAGGGGAATATCGGCGATCAGTTGCAGGATGATCGCGCCGGTCGCGGCGAACGGCACAGACACGAGCAGCAGCAGCGGCTGGCGCAGACTCTTGAAGGTCGCAACGAGAATCACGTAGGTAATGAGGAGCGCCACCAGCAGGGCGAGGCCCAGCTGCTGGAAGGCGTCAGCCTGCTGGGCGGCGACGCCCCCGATTTCGGCGCGGGCGCCGTCGGGCAGATCAACGCTGTCGAGCGCCTCGGCGACCGCGACGGAGGCAGAGCCGATGTCTTCGGTGGCGGGGGTCACGGCGACGGTCGCACTCCGAATACCGCGGATCGTCGTGATCGACTCGGGCCCGAGAGCCTCGTCAACCGTCGCCACCTCGCTGAGCGGGATCGGCCCGGTCGCGGTGGGCAGGCTGAAGTCGCGCAGCTCGGCGATCGTGACGGGAGCGGCGTCGTTCGGCAGATAGATTTCGAGCGTCGTGTCGTCGATGACGACCTGGCCGACGGAGGCGGGGAACATCGCCTGCGCGACGAGACCACCGATCGCCGCCTCGGTGAGACCGACCTCGGCCGCTGCCTGGCGATCAACCTCGACCGCGATGTACGGCTGGGTCTCAGAGAGATTGCTCGTTGCCTCGGCGGTCACGTCGAGGTCGCTGACCGCCGAGAGAACGCTGTCGGCCGCCTCCCGGAGCGCATCCTGGTTGGGGGCGAAAATCTCGACGTCGATCGTGGACGACGCGAAGCCCTGGTCGGCCGACCGCACCGTGATCTCGCCAACGTCGTCGAGCGCGAACAGGGCGTCGCGCACGTCTTGTTGAAGCTCGGTCTGATCGACATCCTCCGAGGTGGTGATCGAGTAGGTGATGTCGCCACCGCCGCCGAGGAAGCCGAAGATGCCGCCACCCTGGCCGATCGACGCCTGCACCGTCTCGATGCCGTCGATCTCGAACAGCTCGGCCTCGACGGCCGCGGCCGCCTCGTCGAGACGCTCGAGACTCGCGGCCGCATCAACCGTCTGGCTCACGGTGAGCGTGTTCTGCCCGCTGTCACCGATGAAGTTCGTCTGCAACTGGGTGGCGAGGCCCGCCGTGCCGCCGAGAACGAGCAGGGCAAGCAGCAGCGTCGCGACGGGGCGACGCACGCTGAAGCGCAGGGCGGGAAGGTAGCCCTTCTGCAGGGGCGTCGGGTTTGCCGACTCTTGTTCGAAGGTGACCGGGCTGTGGTTGGCCTGCTTGGGCGCACGCAGGAACCAGTACGACAGCACGGGCACGATGGTGAGCGACACGAACAGGGAGGCGGCCAGCGCAATCGCGGTCGTCAGCGCGAAGGGCCGGAAGAGCTCACCGGTGATGTCGCCGACCAGCGCCAGCGGCAGGAAGACCGCGATCGTGATGAGGGTCGACGAGGTGATGGCGGTCGCGACCTCACGCACACCGCTCGTGATCGCCTCGAGGCGCTCTTCGCCGAGGCCCAGGTGACGTTTGATGTTCTCGACCACGACGATCGAGTCGTCGACGACGCGACCGATCGAGATCGTGATGGCCCCGAGGGTGAGGATATTGATCGAGTACCCCGCGCCCTGCATACCCAGGAAGGTGAGCAGGATCGACGTAGGGATCGCCACCGCCGTGACGAGCGTCGAGCGCACCGACAGCAAGAACACCAGGATGATGATCACCGCGAACACGAGGCCGAGGGCCCCCTCGATCGCGAGAGCCTCGATCGACTTTTCGATGAACGGGGCCTGGTCGAACACCACCGTGAACTCGGTGCCCGATCCGATCGCCTCGGCGATGGCGGGCAACGCCGCCTGCACGGCACGCGACACATCGACCGTGTTGCCGTCTGGCGTTTTCGTGATGCCGAGCGTGAGGGCGGGCTCACCGTTGATGCGTGACAGGTTCTGCACGGGGTTGCTCACGATGGCGGCGTCAGCAACGTCATCGATCGTCGTGACCACGACCGTGCCGTCGTCGGCGATGGTCGGTTCGCCCGCGACGATCGGCAGCGCGGCGAGCTCGTCGATACTGTCGATGCGAACGCCCGTGAGCACGGCGAGCGTGCGGTCGTTCTCGGTGATCGTGCCGGCCGGCAGCAGCACGCCGTTGGCGTCGAGCGTGTCGATGATGTCGGCTCGGGTCAGACCCCGTGCCGCCAGCTCGTCGTCGTCAACGGTGATCTCGACGCGGTCGCCCACCGCGCCGAAAACGGTGACCTCGCGCACGCCCTCCAGTTCGGTGAGCTCGGGCACGGCCTGCACGTCGAGAGCAGCGGCCAGCTCACCCTCGCTCAGATCGCTGGTGACGCCAACCTGCACCACGGGAAGATCGTCGATCGACCCCGTGATCACCTGCGGTTCGACACTCGACGGCAGCTCGAGGCGGTTGACGAAGAGCTGCACTCGCTGCTCGGCACGCGCGATCTCGGTGCCGAACTCGAACTGCGCCGTGACGATCGATACCCCTGTCGACGACGTCGCATCGGATGCCTCGAGGCCGTCGACCGCCTGAATTGCGTTCTCGATGGGGGTCGAGACGTCTTGCTCGACGGCATCGGGCGCGGCGCCCGGGTACTGGCTGATGATGATCACCTGCGGGAAGGCGATCGACGGGATCAGTTCCTGCTTGAGGCTCGTGAGCGCCAGGCCCCCGAACACGCCAACGACGATCGTGACGAGAGCGATGAGCGCCCGGTTGCGCAGACTGAACACCGAAAGGCGGGACACGGGCGACTCCGAAGAACGTGGGCGGGACGGTGGCGGGATGCGCGGCGCGCGAGAGAGCGCTCGGTGCGCTGGACAGCATCCCAACGATTACTGGACGTTGCCACGGTGCGGGATGAACGCACGCCCCCAATATGACCGATCGGTCAGACCCAGGGTCGCGACCCCGGCGCGCTACACGACGGCGACAAGCGCGTCGTTTGAGCGGTCGGCGGCGCGCGCCGGGCCGAGCCGAGCCCAGGCGCGCTCCATCGCGTCGACGGCCCGCCGCGTGAGCGCCTCGGGATAGCAAAACGGCAGTCTCACGTAGCGCTCGAAGGCCCCGTCGACACTGAAACGCGGCCCAGCACCGAGTTGCACGCCCTCGGCGCGCGCGAGCAACGCGAACTCGCTGGCAACCGGGCGGCCGAGGTTCGTCCAGAGCACGAGGCCACCGTCGACCTGCGGCAGGCGCCACTCGGGGAACCGCTCGCTCAGCAGCGCGCGCAGCAGCTGCTCACCCGCGCGCAGTTGCGCCGTGCGCTCGGCGACGAGGCCGTCATAGCGTTGCAGCAGTTCACTGAGCAGAAGCTGCTCGAGGGTCGGCGACCCCAGGTCGCCCGCTGGTCGGGCTCTGGCCAGCTCGCCGATCGTTTCTCGGTCGGCGCGGATCCAGCCCAGTCGAATACCGCCCCACACGCTCTTGCCCACCGAGCCCACCGTGATGATGCGGGGACTAAAACTCGCCATCGGCGCCCGGACGGTCGCGGGATCGAACGCGAGATCGACCATGGTTTCGTCGACGACGATGCGGGTGCCGTGACGGTCGGCAAGGGCGGCCACACGCTCGCGCTGGGCCGTGGGCATCGTTGCACTGGTGGGATTGTGCAGGTCAGGCATGAGGTAAGCGAGGCAGGGCGCCGAGCGCGGAAGCAGTTGCTCGAACGCCTCGTCGTCCCAGCCGTGCTCGGTACTGACCGGGACGCCCACCAGCCGGGCGCCCGCCGATGAGAACGCCTCGAGCGCGTGCGGGTAGCTGGGGTTCTCGACGAGGACGCGGTCGCCGCGCCCCACGAGAGCCTGGGCGATCAACGCGATCGCGCGCTGCGCCCCGAGAGTGACCATGATCTCGTCGGCCGTCGTCGGAAGACCCCGAGCGGTGAAACGGTCGGCGATCGCCTGGCGCACCTCGTCGAGGCCATACAGATCAAAGCCGGCAAGGCCGAGGTGCTGGGGAAGTCGGGCAACTGCGGCCGCAGCGGCGTCGACCACGGCGGGCAGCGCGGGCAGCGTGGCCTTCGAAAAGTCGAGCATGTCGGGGCGATCGACCACGTCGAAGGCGGGAGCGTCGCCGGCCGGCAGTGCCGTCACGCTTCCCGAGCCGCGTCGGCTCACGAGGTAGCCGAGCTCGCGGAGGCGTGCGTAGGCCGCCGCCACCGTCGTGCGGCTCACGCCCTCATAGTCGGCGAGTTGGCGTTCGGCGGGCAGGCGCGCACCGAGGGCGATGCGGCCGTCAAGCACGAGAAGGCGCACCCGATCGGCGAGCGCCTGCGCAAGAGTTCCGCTGTGGTGGCGCCAGTCGCCCAACAGGGCAGACAGGGCCCGGGCGCTGAGTACCGTCGTCGACATGCGGCCACTGTAGCGCGATTGGCATCTTGATAACAGGCCAATAGTGCGATGGACTCAAGCCATGATCCGCCCCCGCCCCTCCGCAGCCCCACGCGGCGCTGTGCACCCGGTGCGCCGCTGGACACAGCTGATGGGTGGCCTCGTGCTCTACGGCGTTGCCATCGGGCTCATGATCAGCGCCGAGGTGGGCCTGGACCCCTGGACCGTCTTCGCACAGGGATGGTCACTCACCACGGGCGTGCCAATTGGCCTCATGACAGTGATTATTGGCATTGTCGT
>DASSWY010000191.1:0-6291 GCA_035704325.1 Microcella sp.
GCACCCGCGAGCGGGGCGCCCGCCAGATCGACGCCGCCCACGAACTCGCCCGCGCGCAGCCACGGCCGCTCGCCGACCGCGACGACGCGGTTCACGAAGATGCCGGGGGTCACGACGGCCTCGGGGTCGAGCGCACCGACCTCGACGATCTCATCGACCTGCACGACGGTGGTGCGCGCGGCCGTCGCCATGATGGGCCCGAAGTTGCGTGCCGTGCGGCGGTAGACGACGTTGCCGAGCCGGTCGGCGGCGAGCCCCGAGATCAGGGCGATGTCGGCATGAATGGGGTATTCGAGCAGGTAGGTGCGGCCGTCGATGACGCGCTGCTCGCGCCCCTCGGCGAGCGGAGTGCCGACGGCGGTCGGCGAGTAGAAGGCGCCAATACCGGCCCCCGCGGCACGGATGCGCTCGGCCAGGTTGCCCTGCGGCACGAGTTCAAGTTCGAGGCGGCCTTCGCGGTAGGCGGTGTCGAAGTGCCACGAGTCGCTCTGCCGCGGAAACGAGCAGACGACCTTGCGCACCCGACCTTCGGCGATGAGGCGGGCGAGGCCCACGTCGCCGCCGCCGGCGTTGTTGCTGACGATGGTGAGCTCGCGGGCACCGGCGTCGATGAGGGCGTCAATGAGCTCGACGGGCTGGCCGGCGCGGCCGAAACCGCCGACCATGACGGTCGCTCCGTCGGCGATGCCCGCGACGGCGGATGCGACGTCGGGCACGGTCTTATCGATCATCGTCGCCCCCTCTCATTTGTGCGCTTTGCGAACAGTAGTTCGCTCAACGGACAGTCTACGGCGTGCGGAGGCGACGGGGAAGAGCGTCTCCACCGCACCCCCGCGCCCGCGTGGTCAGTGTCGGCGACGGTGCACCGACTGTGGCGTCAGGTACGCCTCAAGCCCCTCAATGCCGTACTCGACGCCCATGCCCGAGTCGTGCCTGCCGCCAAAGGGCGCCGAGTGATTCGACGCGAAGAAGTTGATACCGATCGAGCCTGTATCGACGCGACGGGCGACGTCGTACGCCGCCGCCTCATCACGCCCGAAGACGATGCCACCCAGACCGAATGGGGTGTTGTTCGCCACCTCGATCGCGTGCTCGACGTCACGCACGGGGATCACCGTGATGACCGGCCCAAAGATCTCTTCCCGCGCGACCGTCATCTCGGGGGTCACGTCAGCGAAGACCGTCGGAGTCGTGAACGTGCCGATGCCGAACGGGTTCGGCAGCTCGCCACCCGCCACCGCACGCGCCCCCTCCTCGACGCCGGCGCGCAGGTACCCGCGCACCGTTTCTTCTTGGGATGCGGTGGCCACCGGCCCAAAGACCGTCGCCTCGTCGAGCGGGTCACCCAGCGCGGAGCCGGCAATCGTGTCGGCGACGAGCTGCACGACCGCGTCGTAGTTCTCGGGCGTGGCGAGGATGCGCGTGGAGATGTAGCAGGTCTGGCCGGTATTGCGCAGGCAGCTGCGCACGAGCACCGAGCCGAGGTGGTCGAGGTCGGCGTCGGGCAGAACGATCGCCGACGACTTGCCGCCGAGCTCGAGCGTGACGGGGCGCAGCAACTCGCCACAGGCCGCGGCGATGCGCCGGCCGACCGGGGTGGAGCCGGTGAAGGCGACCTTGTCGATTCCCTCGTGCCGCACCAGGGCATCCCCGATGGCGCCGTTGCCGGTGATCAGGTTGACGACGCCCGCCGGAATGCCGGCGGCGTGCGCCGCATCGACGAGGTAGCGAATCGACAGGGGCGTCGGGGAGGCGGGCTTGATGACGACGGTGCAGCCGGCGAGCAACGCCGGGGCGAGCTTGATGACCACCAGGTTGATCGGGAAGTTCCACGGCGCGATCAGCGCGCAGACTCCGACGGGGTCGCGGTTCACCACCGTCTCGTTGACCCCGTCGGGGAAGGCGCGCACATCGTCGCGCTCGAGGTACTCGGCGAGGCCCGCGAAGTGGCGCAGGATCGAGGCGGCGTTGGCGGCCGCGCGGGACGTCTCGGCCACCGGCGAACCGTTCTCGAGCGTGTTCGTCACGCCCAGCTCGTGGGCGCGCGCCTCGACCTCGTCAGCCATGCGGGTCAGCAGCACGGCCCGGGCCGACGGCGACAGTGCGCGCCACTCGGTGAACGCCGCACGGGCGGCGGCAACCGCATCGTCGACGTCGGCGCGGTCGGCGATCGGCACGCTGCCCCAGACCTCACCCGTCGCGGGGTCAACCACGTCAAGCGTGCCGCTGCCGCGCGAGGCGCGACGCTCACCGCCGATGATGTGGTCAGTGACGTGCGTGTACGGCAGGGCCTGCGCGGCGGCGCGGTGGCGCGCCACCATCGCGTCGACGTCGAGTGCCGCAGTCGGTACGGTGCCGGCGGCGGGGGTGGCCTCGCTCACGAGAGCAGCTCCGTCTTCAGCAGGGCCTCGGCGCGGGCCAGCTCGGCCTCGGCCATCTGCACCGCGGCGTCGGTCAACAGCTCGGGGATGATCTCGCTGCGCAGGCGCCGCGTGTACTCGGCGGGGCTCAGGCCGAACCAGCCCGAGGCGAGGGCGATGCCCGTCGCGGTGAAGCGCCACAGCCGGTCGGCGTCGCGCACGAGGCTGTCTTCGAGCGAGTGCGACACCTGGCGGGTGTCGTGCCCGTCGATAATCGCGGTCACACGCTCGACAAACTCATCGTCGTAGCCGAGACTCGGCAGCACTTCGCGGGCGATGTCGCAGCCGTGCCGCTCGTGTTCGAAGCGGATGTCGGCCTTGCGCCAGTCGCCCGCAAACCCTTCAGAGATGATCTTCGTCTCGTCGACGCGCGCCCAGCCCGTGTCGTGCAGCAGCGTCGTGACGCGAACGAGCAGGGCGTCGGCCTCGGGGTAGGCGTCGCAGAGGCGCTCGGCGTAGGCGACGGAGATCGGCAGGTGGATGTCGTTGGCGCGGGTGCGTGACTCGGTCACGATCGCGCGCCACACGGGGTCGATGTCGGTGATCGCGGGGTTGCCCTGGATAGGCGAGGTGTCGACGGCGACAGCGGTGGGGAGGGGCATCACGGGGCTCCTGACTCAGACGAGCGACGGCTCGGCCGGCTCGACGACGGACTTCTTCAACGGCACCGAGGTGTCGGCGGCCGCGGACTTCGGGATCTCGGCCCCGCGGCCGAGCGCCGCGCGCACCGCCATGAAGTCGAGGGGTTGGTTGACGCAATCGGCGGCGATGAGCTGGCCATCTCGGTAGTAGAGGACGCTGAACTTCTCGGTCGCGGGGTCGCCGCGCAGCACCGTCTCGTCGTACCCGGTCGAGAGGCCCGCGATCTGCAGCTTCAGATCGGCCTGGTCAGACCAGAACCACGGGGTGGTGCGGTACTCGGCGCTCTGGCCGAGCAGCGTGGCGGCGGCCACCTTCGCCTGCTCGAGGGCATTGTGCACGCTCTCGAGCCGCACGCGCGGCAGGCTGCCGCGGGCGTACGGGTTCGGCATGATCGCGCAGTCGCCGCACGCGACGACCGCGGGGTCAGAGGTGCGGCATGCGCTGTCGACAACGATGCCGCCGTCGACCTCAAGACCGAGCTGTTCGGCGAGCTCGGTGCGCGGCACGACACCGACACCGATCAGCACGACGTCCGCGTCAATCACCGTGCCGTCGTCCAGGCGCACGCCGGTGACGGCGCCCGCGTCCGACCCCGTCAGGGCGGTGATGCGCGCATCCAGCACGACGTCGATTCCGCGACGGCGGTGAGCATCTAAATAGAAGGCGCTCGTCTGCTCAGAGACGACGCGGCCGACGAGGCGCGGGGCGGCCTCGAGCACTGTGACGGCGATGCCGCGGGCCCGCGATGCGGCGGCAACCTCGAGGCCGATGAAGCCGCCCCCGATGACGACGAGCGACGAGGCGCGCGCAAGACCCTCGGCGATCGCAGCGGCGTCGTCGGCGGTGCGCAGGTAGTGCACGCCGGCAAGATCGGTGCCGGGAAGCTCGAGTCGGCGCGGGGCAGCGCCGGTCGCGAGCGCGAGGCGGGCGAACGGGATGCGGCGGCCGCTCGAGGTCACGGCGACGCCTCCCGACTCACCCTCCGTGCGCTCAATAGACGTCACGCACTCGCCCGCGACGACGTCGACGTCGTGCTCGGCGAACCATGCGTCGGTGCGAAAGACCAGGTCGTCGCTCGTGATCGTGCCGGCCAGGTACGCCTTCGACAGCGGCGGGCGCTGATACGGCGCGTGCGGCTCGTCGCCGACGAGCACGATGGGCCGCTCGTCGCCGAGCTCGCGCAGGGAGGCGGCAAGCTGCACGCCCGCCTGCGAGGCGCCGACGATCAGCGTCGCATCGGTGAAAGATTCGGCGGCCACGTCACACCTGCTCGCTCGGCGTCGTGACGCAGTAGCTTTCGCCGTCGATGAGCTTGATCTGGCACGACAGCCGCGAGTTGTCTTCGCGCTCCACGGCCGTGCCGTCGAGCATCTCGTCTTCGATCTCGCTCATCTCGCCGGCAATGGCGGCGGTCTCCGGCGAGACGAAGACGTGGCAGGTGGCGCACGACATGCTGCCGCCGCACTCGCCGACGATGCCGGGCACGCCGTTGCGCAGCGCGGTCTCCATGACGGATGCGCCGGGCGTGCCCTCGACGATCGTCTCGGTGCCGTCGTGGGCGATGTAGGTGACGGTGGTCACGGTGTCCTCCAGAACAGGTGGGTGGGGGCGGCGATCAGAGGTACTGACGGCCGCCGTCGACGACGACGGTTTGGCCGGTGACTGACCGGCTCGCGTCGTCGGCGAGGAACAAGACGGTGCCGACGATGTCGTCGGGCTGGATGGGGCGGCGCAGCGCGCTGCGCTCGACCCCGTAGGTCTCGGCGCCCTCGATGAGACCGTGGCTGGCCTCGGTGAGGGTGAAGCCGGGGGCGACCGCGTTGACGGTGATGCCGCGCGGGCCGAGTTCGGTCGCCATGACGCGGGTGAGGCCGATGACGGCCGCCTTACTCGCGACGTAGTGCGCCCACTGTGCCGAGCCGCTCATGACGGTGGCCGACGAGATGTTGATGATGCGGGCGCCCTCACTAAGGTGCGGCGAGCAGGCCCGCACGACCTGCCAGGGGCCCTTCACGTTGACGGCCATGACGCGATCCCACTCGGGTTCGGCGATGGCTTCGAGCGGCGAGCGGGTGAGGGTGGCGTAGATCGCGGCGTTGTTGATGACGACGTCGATCTGCCCACCCCCGACCTCGGCCGCGGTGGTCGCCAGGGCATCCGTTGAGGCGGTGTCCCTGACGTCCACCTCCACCGCGACCGCGCCGTCGAGCTCGGCGGCGACCGTGTGGGCCGCCGCCGAGTCGATGTCGGCGACCACCACGCGGTCGCCGCGGGCGGCAAAGGCGTGCGCGAAGGCGCGGCCGAGGCCGGCTCCGGCGCCCGTGATGATCACGGTGCGCGGCGGGTGCGTGCTGGTCATGGTTTTTCTCCGGATGCTCGGGCGACTAGTCGAGGATCTCGACGGTGCCGGTGTTGCCGTTGACGCGGATGCGCTGGCCGGTGCGGATCGTGGTCGATCCGGTTCCGGTTCCGGTGACAGCCGGCATCCCGTATTCACGGCAGACGATGGCGGCGTGGCTCATCATGCCGCCGATGTCGGTCACGGTCGCGCGGATCTTGCCGAACACGGGCACCCAGCTGGGGGCGGTGACGGAGGCGACGAGAATCTCGCCGTCTTGCACCTCGCTCAGCTGGCTGGCGCTCGAGATGACGCGGGCGGGGCCTTCGGCCGTGCCGGGCGAGGCCGCCATGCCCTTCAGGGTGCCCTCGGGGATATCGCTCTCGCCGAGCCAGTTCTGAATCTGCTCGGTCGTGATGCCCCAGAGCATCAGGGTGAAGGGCTCGGTGATGACCTCGGGCGGCGTGTTCAGCGCTGGCTGCGGACGCTCGGTCTCGAGCGCCGCGACGATCGCCCGGCGACGGTCGACCTCGGCCGGCCAGTAGTCGGGGCCGATCGCCGGCGCGCCGACCATCCAGCCGTTGACGTAGTCGAAGAGCACCTCGCGCACCTCGTCGCGACGCAGGTAGAACATGTCGTTCGCCTGCGGCCAGAAGCCGGCGTCGTGCAGCACGGCCGACAGCTGGCGGGCCTTGCGCCAGAAGACGCCCATGGTCCAGTGCTCGATGTAGAAGTTGTGGTTTTCGACGTACGGGTACACGGTGCGCGCAAGCCCCAGCTTGCCGCGGAAGGTCTCGAGCTGCTCACCCTCGAGCAGCTCCGCGTACTCCTCGGTGATGCGGTCGCGCTCGACGACCAGGTGGTTGATGTCGCGGTCGATGTCCTGACCCG
>DASSWY010000331.1:0-3073 GCA_035704325.1 Microcella sp.
CGCGGCGGGCAACGCCAGCAGCACGACGACGATCAGGTGCACGAAGACCGTGACCCAGAAGGCGCCGAGGAAGCTCGCCTTCGTCGTCTTGTGGCGGTACCAGCGCATGGCCGCGATCGCGCCCGGCCAGCCGCCGAGCAGGCACAGCAGCAATAGCGAGCTTTCCGAGGTGCGCCAGCGCCCCTCTTCGGCGCGCCGCTTGTCGTCGGCGAACGCAAACGCGGCGACGACCGAGATCAGCACGGTCACGATCGGAATGGCGACGCTCATCTCGTAGCTGGCGACGCCCGTCGCGAGCAGCACGGCGAGCGCCGCGACCGAGGTGAGCTCGATGACGCTCCACCGTTGCGGGCGGCGGCGCACGGGGCTGCCCGCGGCAGTCAGGTCGTCGGCATCGGGGGCGGCGGCGACCATCACCCGCGTGGCGTGCACGCGCCCGCGCTCGTCACGCTCGAGTGCGAAGTCGACGCGGTCACCGACCCGGGGCCTGGTCGAGCCGTGGGCAAGGTCAGAGATGTGCACGAAGACGTTCGCGCTGCCGTTGTCGGGCGAGATGAAGCCGAAACCGCGGTCGTTGTCCCACCGAACGACCTCGCCGGCTCGCGTCGTCACCTCATCACCCCCCGTCTGCACGGCCCCAGTCTGGCGGGCCGGGCTGTGTCGAGCCAGTGACTTACCGACTTTGCGACGAAAACGGGGGAAGACCGATGGGTCACCGCGCCACGTCGAGCCGCAGCAGCCGTCGCGCGGAGGCGATGAAGAGCTCGCGCTCGATGAGAGGCAGGGCCTTGGTGGGCCCGGCCAGCAGGCCGATCGGCAGCGCCACCGAATCGTCGTCCGGCCCGATTTCGACGTTCATCGTCGGCACGCGCAGCATGCCGTCGGTCATCGCTCCGAGCCGGATGGAGCGGATGCGCTCGGTCGGCACGTGCAGCACGACAGCCGCGTCCTCGTGCGCCCGCCTGATCGTCACGCCGCTCTGGTCGACCTCGACAAGCGCCCACGAGAGGGTAAAGCCGCGTTTCGGGGGCAGGGCGTAGCGCGTGGCGAGGGCGCGCATCGCCATCCGGGTGGGTGTGAACGACGCGGTGGCGCAGCGCGCCGCATCGGGCGCGGCGGCGAGCCGCGTCACCTCGGCGAGCCCCATGCGCACGCCGCCCGCGATCAGCACGCCGATGACGGCGATGGCCATCACGCCGATCGTGATCCCTGTGAACTCGGCGAGGTCGCGCCGCTGCTCGGGGTCGGTGGCGGCCAGTAGCGGTCGGCCGAGGGTCCAGTACGCCGAACCCAGCAGGCTGACCATGCTGAACAGGCGCCAGAATGACCAGGTCGGCGCGTTCACCGACGGGTGGTCCATGCTCATGCGCTCACCGCCTCGCCGCCACTGTCGAAGTGACCTCGATTCTAGGCGCCTGATCGGTGCGAGCGCTCTGTGTCATCCGGGGCCCTGCGCGGTGCGTGGGGCTGCCCCTCAGGGCAGCAGTGTGGCGGCCTCGGCCACCGCCCGGCGAACCGCGCTGCGGTCGGTCTCGAGCGGACCATCACCGGCCTGCGCCCCGTAATCGCCGAAGCTTGCGTGATTCGCGCCATCAATCAGGATGCGCGTGGCCGACGTCGGCAGCAGTGCTGCCGCCTCGTCGATCTGCTCCGGTCGGCTGAGCCCATCGTTGGTGCCCTCGACGCTCACGACGCCAAGCTCGGTGGCGCTGAGGTCGTTCGCGCAGAAGCTGCCGAGCAGCAGCAGGCCGGTGGCGCTCGCGGTGGATTCCTGCGCGAGCAGGCACGCGCGCACGCCGCCCAGCGAGTGGCCGCCCAGTGCCCAGTTGTCGACGGCGGGCGCCGCGGTCGTGAACGCATCGATCGGGCGGGTGTCGGCAATCGCGAGATTGAGTGGAGGGAGGGGGATCACGACGACGCGGCCCGTCGCGATCGCGACCTCTGCCATGGTCGGCACATAGGCGTACGGCTCGACGCGGGCGCCGGGGAAGAACACGAGCCCCGCGTCCGGCTCAGCCGCCGTGGGCGTGATGACGATGCCCGCATCGGTCGTCGCGAGCGTGACCCGAGCATCCTCGAGCACGTCGACGATCGCCGCGCGATCGGCGCGGTACGGGCTGTACGCCCACACGAGGAAGGCGATGACGGCGAGCAGAAGGGCGACGAGCGCTGACCAGCCGGCGACACGGATGCGGGCAAGGATCGACATGACGCTAGTGTGCCGCGTTCTCAGCGCAGACCTGGCAGAATGGACGCCACCATGAAGAAGCTGCCCGCCATCGCCGCCATCGCGCTGTTCCTCGCCTCGTTCCCGATGTTCGCGTACTCGTTCGCGGTGCCCGAGGCTGTTGCGCCCTTCCTCTTCTTCGCCGGCATCCTTGCCGTGACGGGCTCGCTCATGATCCCCGTCACCTTCCTCGGCCGCCGCGACTAACGCGGCCAGCCGCCAGCGGCCGCGCTGAGGGCCGCTCTGACCGCTAGACGGTCTCGAGAATGCGCGATGTGAATGCGCGCACCCGCTCGGTGAGCCCGGCGCTGCGGCGTGCCACCAACTCGTCTCGGCGCAGCAGCATTTCGCTCTGCCCAGGGAAGATGCGAATCATGATCGGGCACGCCAGGTCGGTGCAGATGTAGGTGCCGATCGAGTTGCCATCGCGCCCGGCCGCTCCGCCACGGGCGGCACTGAACATCACGACCTGCGTCGCGGGCTGCGGCGTGTGGCACAGCGAGCACATCGCGCCGATACCGGGCCGGAGGCCGGTCGACGACGCCCGCACGAGCACGCCGACCGGCTCATCGTCGACCCACGTCACGATGTAGCCGCGCAGCGAGCCCTGCGGGTCGCGCCAGCCCAGGAACTCGCGATCGTGCCACACCGTTTCGTGCAGGCCAGGAATCTCGATGCGATCGAGTTCGGCCTGCGGCGCGTTGACGAAACTCGCGCGGATCTGGTCTTCGGTGAGGGGGCGCATCCCGCCCAGATTACGTCAGCGCGGTGAACGATTCCGGAGCGTCTTACTGCAGTTCGAACTGCGCCTCGATCACCAGGGTGACCTCTTCGCCGAGCAGCATG
>DASSWY010000041.1:0-5295 GCA_035704325.1 Microcella sp.
TTTGCCGAGCTCGGTGGCTCGTTTATCGACACCGCCGACTCGTACGCGGGGGGCCGCAGCGAAATCATGATCGGCAATTGGATGCGCGCCCGCGGCAACCGCGATCAGGTCACGATCGCGACGAAGATCGGTAAGAGCGCCGACAACCCCGGGCTCTCGGCGCGCGCCATCGAGCGCGCAGTCGACGCGTCGCTCCAGCGACTGCGCGTGAGTCACATTGACCTGCTGTATTTGCACATCGACGACGAGACGGTGCCCTTCGACGAGACGCTGCTCGCCGTCGACGAGTTGATTCGCGACGGCCGCGTTCGGTACTTCGGCGGCAGCCACCACACGGGTAACCGCCTGTTGGAGGCGCGCATCGCCTCCGGGCAGCTCGGGGTGGCGCCCATGGTGGCCGTGCAGAATCACTACAACCTCGTGCACCGTAGCGAGTACGAGGGTGACCTCGCGCGTATCGCGGCTCAGCTCGAGCTCGGGGTCATGCCCCGCTTTGCGCTCGCTGGCGGGTTCCTGACGGGCAAGTATCGCTCTCGCGCTGACCTCGAGCGCTTCCGGCGGGGCGGCGACGCTGCCCCGCACCTCAGCAGGCACGGCCTGCGGTTGCTGCACGCGATGGACAGGATCGCCTCTGATACGGGCACGAGCGTCACCACGGTCGGGCTGTCGTGGCTCTTGTCGCGCCCCCGCATTGTCGCGCCCGTCGTATCGGTCAGCTCAGCTGATCAGCTCGACGACGTGATGGCCGCGCCGGTCACGCCACTCGGTCGCCATGAGCTGACCGAGCTCGATCGCGTTAGCGCGTAGCGCCACCGCACTCGGCGACAAGCCGCTCAGCGACCCGACGCAAGCCCGCTCGGGCGGCGACGTCGTCGGCCAAATATGACCAGGCGTATGCACCGTTGATGGCGAGCGTCAGCTCATCGGCTGCCGCACCGGGCAGAGGGTGGCCGAGCGTCGTGAACACCGTCGCGAGGCGGGCGGAGACGTGGTCGGTGTAGGCCGCGGTGACCTGCCGCACGGGGTGCTGGCGGTCGGGGTATTCGGCGGCGGCGTTCATGAACGGGCAGCCGCGATAGCCGCTCGACTCGATCGTCGACTCAACCATGTCGATGACGCGACCGATCGTGGTGGCGGCGCTGCGTGCATCCCCAATGGCGTCGTCGAGCGCAGTCTCGCCGCGCTGACGCTGAATCTCGACATAGTCGAGCACGAGGCGATCTTTCGACCCGAAGTGCTTGTAGAAGGTCGCCTTGGTGACCGACGACTCGGCGATCAGCAGGTCGACGCCGGTGGCCCGAATGCCCTCGTCGTAAAACAGCCGCAGGGCGGTTTCTAGGATGCGCACCTTGGCCGGGGCCATGGGGCGCTCGCGACGCACGGTCGACGACACAGCGGTGCTGGAGGGGAAAGCTGTCAGGGTCACCGGGGTCTCCTTGGTCGAGGGTGTGGGTTGACTGTAGCAGGCGGACAGACAGCCTCGTCTGTCCGCAAGTGCACCGGTCTGCCCCCAATTCGGGGGTACCGATGTCGCACTCCGCTGGGTGGGCGCGGCGTGGCGCTGATGCGCATGGCCTAGGCTCGACCGGGCGACAAAGGAGTGTGCAACGCAGTGTCTCGGTATGTGTACCTAGTCCGTCACGGTGAGCAGCAAGATGCGGAACACGGCCTTCCCGACGGTCCGCTCAGTGGCCGTGGTCAACGGCAGGCGACGGCGATCGCCGAACGACTTTCCGGTGTCCCGTTCACGAGCGTGCACACGTCACCGCTGCAGCGGGCGGTGGAAACCGCGAATTACATGACGGCCCGCATGCCCGCCATCGAGCCGCAGCTGTCAGCGCTTCTCATGGACTGCATTCCGTCGGGGCCCGAGCCCGAGATGCCCGCCGCGTTCGAGCCATTCTTTGGGGGCGTGACGCCTGACGAGATCGCCGCGGGCCAGGCGCAAATGGCGGATGCCACGGCCGAGTGGCTGTCGCCGTCACGCGATGATCGTCACGATCTGCTCATCACCCACAACTTCGTGATCGCGTGGTTCGTGCGCGAGGTGTTCGGGGCTCCCGACTGGCGGTGGATGGGCGTGAACCAGGCCAACTGCGGGCTCACGATCATTCGTGTGCGGTCGGCCAAGCCGCCGGTGCTGGTGACGCACAACGACCTCGGTCACCTGCCGACCGAGTTGCGCACGGGCCTCCCTGTCGACCAGCCTTTCTAGCGGGCGCGCCTGCCCACGTCAGTGACGGCGGCCGGCGCTCTCGCCCGCGATGCGTTCGAGGCGTTGGCGCGTGTAGGCCATGCTCGATGACTCGGTGCCCAGCAGTCGCCTGGTGATGCCGAGACCGATGCGCGTGGCAGTGATCGCGGGCCACCAGGGTCGACGCAGCCCCAGCAGTTTTCGGTATTCGGCCGGAAGCGACGCCACCGCGCCGGCGAAGAAGATGCGGTAGACCGGCCCGGCGCCCGCGCCGAGTGGCGGGTTCTTCAGCCAGCGCACGGCCGCATCGACACGCTCGTCGCGTCGCAACACGGGGCGGTACGAGGCGATGGCGGCGTGCAGCTCTGCGCGGCTGCGCGGGGGATTGCGCATGCCCATCAGCTCGCCGGCAATCGCCCACTCGGCGACATAGGCGTCGGCGCCGCCGGGAATCGGGCCGCCCCAGGTCTCGTGGCTGCCGAGAAATGCGTCGGCGAAGACGCAGTGCACCCACCCGATCAGCTCGGCATCCTCGGCGCTGTACGCGACGGTCTCGCCCTCGGCGGTGCGGTAGTCGCCGCGCACCTTGCCGTGCAGTCGGGTGATCTGCTGACACACCTCGGTCGCGCGCGCCCGGTCGGCAAATGTCGTCGTCAAGACCCAACGAACGGTTCCCGCGAGGCGGTCGAGCGGGTCATCGCGGTAGCGCGAGTGGTCGTGCACTCCGGCCATCGCCCCCGGGTGCAGGGTTTGCATGAGCAGCGCGCGAATGCCCGCGACCACGGTGGGAATGCCGTTGTGTACTTCCCAGACCGCCGATCCCGGTCCGAAAAAGCCGGCGTCCTCGCCCTCGGCGAGTTGCCGCACCCAGGCGGGCTGGCCATTCGCATCGCCCGAGAAGATGGTGAGGATTCGAGCGCGCATGCGGGTGGCGACAGCGAGGCGGGGCATGATGACTCAGCGTCGCATATGCCCCTGAACGACGGGGGAAAGCGGGCTGACAGCCGACGCAGTGCCGACCGCCGTGCAACCCTTGCGAAAATACCCCCGGGGGTATACGATGTGACCATGTCTGAACCCCGCACCTACGTCATCATCGGCGGCGTCGCGGGCGGCATGTCCGCTGCCACGCGCCTGCGTCGCCTCGACGAGCACGCCCGCATCATCGTTCTTGAGCGTGGCGAGCACGTGTCATTCGCGAACTGTGGCCTGCCGTACCACGTGGGCGGCGTCATCGAGAGCCGCGATGCCCTCGTCGTGCAGACGCCGCAGGCGCTCGCGGCGCGCTTCACCCTCGACGTGCGAGTGCGCACGGAGGCCGTCGCGATCGACCCGGCAGAACGCAGCGTGCGCGTGCGCGACCTCGCATCGGGAACCGAGGAGAGCATCCGGTACGACGCTCTCGTTCTCAGCCCCGGCGCAGCGCCGGTGCGCATCCCGATTCCGGGCGTCGAACGCGGCCTGATGCTGCGCGACCTCGCCGATATGGATGCGATCATCACCGCCGCCTCCACCGCGCGTCGCGCTGTGGTCGCCGGCGCCGGTTTCATCGGCCTCGAGCTCGCCGAAAACCTGCGACACCGCGGTCTTGAGGTGACCGTGGTGGAGGCGCTGCCGCAGGTGTTGCGCCCCTTCGACGTCGAGATGGCGGGCCTCGTTGCCGAGCGCATTCGCGACGCCGGCGTCGAGCTGCGCCTGAACACCGGCCTCACCGCAATCGACGGCGGCCACGTCGTCGTGGGCGACGGCGAGACGATTCCCGCTGACCTCGTGGTGCTGAGCGTGGGCGTGCGGCCCGAGTCGGCGCTTGCCCGCGACGCCGGGCTCGACCTCGACGAGCGCGGCTACATCGTCGTCGACGAGCACCAGCGCACCTCCGACCCGCACATCTATGCCGTGGGCGATGCGGTCGTGAAGCAGCGCTTCGACGGCCCGGCCTCGCCGGTCTGGCTCGCCGGGCTCGCGAATCGCCACGGGCGCCTCGCGGCCGATGCGATCGCCGGCACCCCGCACGCCGCGGTTCCCGCGCTCGGCACCGCGATCATCGGCCTCTTTGGCGTGACCGCCGCCGTAGTAGGCCGCACCGAGCGCGAATTGCGCGACGAGGGGCGCGACATTCGGGTGATCCACACACACCCGATGGATCACGCGGGCTACTACCCGGGCGCGACACAGTTGGCCATCAAGCTCATCATCGACGCCGCGAGCGACCGCATCCTCGGCGCGCAGGCGGTGGGCGAGTCGGGCGCCGACAAACGCATCGACGTCATCGCGACGGCCATGGCCGGGGGGTTGACCGCATCCCAGCTCGCCGACCTCGAGCTCGCCTACGCGCCGCAGTTCGCGAGTGCGAAAGACCCGGTCAACATGCTGGGCTACGTCGCCGACAACCTCGCCGCCGGTGAGCGAAGCGTGCAGTGGCACGAGCTCGAGGCGCTCCAGGCCGACGGGTGGCTACTCGTCGACGTGCGCACCGAGGGCGAGAACGCTGCGGGTGCGATTCCCGGCTCGCGGCTGATCCCCCTCGACGAGCTGCGTGAGCACGCCGAAAGCCTGAGGGGCGAGCGCGTCATCGTGCACTGCAAGGTCGGTCAGCGCGGCCACACGGCGGCACGCCTGCTCGAGCAGTACGGTGTGACCGTTGCGAACCTTGACGGCGGCTACCTCACCTGGAGCGCCGCGGTCGCGGCGACGAGTCCGAAGGGGGCCGCATGACGACCGAAATCGATGTCGACCGCTTGGTCGTCGTCATGGCCGAGGGTGCCCGCGTCATCGACGTGCGCGAACCCGACGAGTACGCCGAGGCGCATGTGCCGGGCGTGGAACTGGTGCCCCTCGGCATGGTCCCCGACAACGTTGACCGCCTCGCCGGCCACGACGGCCCCCTGTACATCATCTGCCGGTCTGGTGCCCGCAGTCTCCGTGCTGCCGAGTATCTCGAGGCGAGGGGCATCGAGGCCATCTCGGTCGCGGGCGGCACGATGGCATGGGTGCAGCGCGGCCTCGACTACGACACAGGAGCAGACTCATGACCCAGATTCCCGAGCACGAGGTGCCGCGCATCGCCAACCGCCTCCGTCGCGCACAGGGGCAGCTGGGTG
>DASSWY010000079.1:0-3791 GCA_035704325.1 Microcella sp.
GTTCTGCATGGCGACGACGATGCCGGTCGGGAGGTGCGTGATGCGCACGGCCGAGTCGGTCGTGTTCACGCTCTGGCCGCCGGGGCCCGAGGAGCGGTAGACGTCAATCTTGAGGTCGTTCTGATTGATGTCGACCTCTTCCGGCTCATCCACCTCGGGGAAGACGAGAACGCCGGTCGTCGAGGTGTGGATGCGTCCCTGCGCTTCCGTCGCCGGCACGCGCTGAACGCGGTGCACGCCGCCCTCGTACTTGAGGCTCGCCCACACGCCGTCGGCAGGGTCGTTCGAGCTCGACTTGATCGCCACCTGCACGTTCTTGTACCCGCCGAGGTCGCTCGACGTCGAGTCGAGCAGCTCGACCTTCCAGCGACGCGACTCGGCGTAGTACGAGTACATGCGCAGCAGGTCGGCGGCGAACAGCGCGGACTCTTCGCCACCCTCGCCACCCTTGATCTCCATGATGACGTCGCGCCCGTCGTCGGGGTCACGCGGAATCAGCAGGCGACGCAGCTTCTCTTGCGCCTGCTCGAGGGCTTCTTCGAGTGCGGGCACTTCGGCGGCGAACGCCTCGTCGTCTTTGGCCAGCTCTCGTGCCGCGGCCAAGTCGTCGCCCGCCTGACGCCAGACGTCGTGCGCGTGCACGATCTGGTTCAACTCGGCGTAGCGGCGATTGACCTTCTTCGAGCGCGCCGGGTCTGCATGCAGCGCCGGGTCGGCCAGCTGCTGCTGCAGCTCGGCGTGCTCGGCGATCAGCGCGTCAACGCTCTCAAACACGGGGCGTCACTCGCCCTTGTGGGCGGCGCCGTTCTGGGGCAGCGCCTTCTGAATCTGCACGAGGAACTCGACGTTCGACTGCGTCTCTTTCAGCTTGCCGAGCACGATCTCGAGCGACTGCTGCGGGTCGTGACCGGCGAGCGCGCGGCGCAGGCGCCAGGTGACGGCAACCTCGTCCTGACCGAGCAACATCTCTTCGCGACGGGTGCCCGAGGCCGAGATATCAACGGCCGGGAAGATGCGCTTGTCGGCCAGCTGACGCGACAGGCGCAGCTCCATGTTGCCGGTGCCCTTGAACTCTTCGAAGATCACCTCGTCCATCTTCGAGCCGGTCTCGACGAGCGCCGTCGCGAGGATCGTCAGCGAGCCGCCGTCTTCGATGTTGCGGGCGGCACCGAAGAACTTCTTCGGCGGGTAGAGCGCCGCCGAGTCGACGCCGCCCGACAGCACGCGGCCACTGGTGGGCGCCGTGACGTTGTACGCGCGACCGAGGCGGGTGATCGAGTCGAGCAGCACGACGACGTCGTGACCGAGCTCGACGAGGCGCTTGGCGCGCTCAATGGCGAGCTCAGCGACGGTCGTGTGGTCGTCGGCCGGGCGGTCGAAGGTCGAGGCGATGACCTCGCCCTTGACCGAGCGCTGCATGTCGGTGACCTCTTCGGGGCGCTCGTCGACGAGCACGACCATGAGGTGAACCTCGGGGTTGTTCTCGGCGATCGCGCTCGCGATGGCCTGCAGCGCCAGCGTCTTGCCCGCCTTGGGCGGCGACACGATGAGACCGCGCTGGCCCTTACCGATCGGGGCGACGAGGTCGATGATGCGGGTCGCCAACATGGTCGGCGTCGTCTCGAGGCGCAGGCGCTCCTGCGGGTATAGCGGGGTCAGCGCGCTGAACTCGACGCGCGAGCGCGCCTCCTCGATGCTCTGTCCGTTGATCGAGTCGACGCGAACGAGGGCGTTGTACTTCTGGCGGCCCTGGTTCTCGCCCTCACGGGGCTGGCGGATCGCGCCGACGACGGCGTCGCCCTTGCGCAGCTGGTACTTTTTCACCTGACCGAGGGAGACGTAGACATCGCTCGGTCCGGGCAGGTACCCGGTCGTGCGCACGAAGGCGTAGTTGTCGAGAACGTCCAGGATGCCCGCGATGGGAATCAGGACGTCGTCGTCGCTGATTTCCGGCTCAACGTCGTCGTTCTGGCCGCGGCCGCGCTTGCGGTCGCGAGCGCGGCCACGGCCGCGCGCGTCGTCGTCACGGTCGTCGTCGCGCTGCGCGCCCTGCTGACCCTGGCCACGGCCCTGGCCGTTCTGCTGAGCGCCCTGATCGCCGTTCTTGTCGGCGTTCTGGCGCTCGTTGCCCTGGCGGTCTTGTGCCTGGCGGTCACCGTTCTGGCGCTCGCCACCCTGGCGGCCTCGACCACGACCGCGGCCGGTGCCGGTGTTTTCTGCCGGCGCATCGCCGCTCTGCTCAGGCGAAGCGGCCTCAGCCGCGTCGCCCTGCTGCTCGTTCGAGTCGGACTTATCGGTGCCGCGACCGCGCCCCCGACCACGGTTGCGGCTGCGGCCGCCGCGCTCGTTCTGCTGGTCGGTGTTCTGCTGGTCGCGGTTCGAGCGCTCGGCAGTCGACGAGTCAGTGGGAGCCGAGTCGTCGGTGGGCGCCGCGGCCTCCGTCGTCGGTGCGACCTCGACGCCGGCCTCGCCCCCGGCGGCGTGCTCCGTCGCGGAGCGGCGTTCACCGGCGGTCGCCGTGACGGTCCCGGTGGTCGCACGACGCGAGCCACGGCGGGCCGGAGCGGTGGTTGCGGCCGCCTCAGCGTCCTCGGTTGCGGCGACAGGCGCATCCTGTGCGGCGGAATCGTCAGCCGCCGACGCCTCGGGCGCCGCGCTGGTGTCGGGCGCGGTGGTCGCGTCCGGCCCAGCAGCGGCGCCCTCGCCGCGCTTCGCCTCGATGGCGGCGACGAGGTCACCCTTGCGAAGCTTCGAGATGCCGGCGACGCCGAGCGAGGACGCGAGTTCCTGCAGCTGGGCGAGCTTCAAGCCGGACAGATTGGTGGTGTCAGTCATGAGAGGGGGTGTCGTCCTTTCGACGCGGGCGCGATGAGGGCCCGGTGTGCACGGGTTCCGCCTCCCCGCGACGGCAACGACCCCACGACGAGCGGGGATCAACGCGAACGCGCGATGGGAAGTGACGGGTGAGCGATTGCTCGGAAGATCCGTGAGAAACCGGCTAGGCCAGGCCCTCGACGGGGTGCGTCACCACTGTAGCACCGAGCACATCGACGGCCAGCATGTGCATCGTCCAGGGCGTGGCGCGGTGCTGCTCGACGAGCTCGGCCGCGCGCACGCGCTCGCCGGGATCGGCGCAGAGCACCAGAATCGACGGCCCCGCGCCCGACACGACCGCGGGGAAACCGGCCTGGCGCAGGGTCTGAATCAGCGCATCCGTTTCGGGCATCGCCGAGGCCCGGTAGGACTGATGCAGGCGGTCTTCCGTTGCCGTGAACAGTAGTTCGGGGCTCTGGATGAGAGCCGCGATCAGCAGGGCCGAGCGTGAGACGTTGAAGATGGCGTCGGTGTGCGGCACCGACTCGGGCTGCAGCGTGCGCGCCATCGCGGTCGACATCGTGGAGGCGTCGGGCACGCATACGAGCGGCGAGACGCCGCGATGCACGGTGAGGCGCTTGTGCTGGGGGCCGCGCTCGCCCATCCACGCGATCGTGAGGCCGCCGAACAGAGCGGGAGCGACGTTGTCGGGGTGACCCTCGAGTTCGGTGGCGCGCGCGAGCAGCGCATCCTCGTCGAGGTCAACGATGCCCTCGAGGAGGCCCTTGGCCGCCATCACGCCGCCGACGATGGCGGCACCGGAGGAGCCCATGCCCCGCCCGTGCGGGATGGTGTTGTGAGCGATGAGGCGAAGGCCCGGCAACTCGACGCCGGCGCGCTCGAACACGTGCGCGATGGAGCGGACCACGAGGTTCGAGGCGTCGGTCTCAACAACCCCCTCGCCCACGCCGTGCACG
>DASSWY010000084.1:0-13863 GCA_035704325.1 Microcella sp.
GAGGTCGAGCGAGTCGCGCACCTCGTAGCACTTGTAGGCCACCGCCTCGTCGAGACCCGCGTTCGAGCACGACTGGTTGAACTGCCAGAACGCAATGACGATGTAGCCGACGATCGACAGGATCGACGCGCCCGTCGCGAGGCCGTCGAGGCCGTCGGCCACGTTGACCGCGTTCGACGTGGCAACGACGATCAGGTTGACCCACAGCGTGAACAGAATCATCGCGCCGATTGAGCCGAAGACGGCGAAGTCGAGCCACTCGATGTCGCGAACGCCCGAAATCATGGTCGTGGCGGGGGTGATGCCGTCTTCATCGGGGAAGTTGATCGCGACGAGCGCGAACGCGGTGCCGACGATGACCTGCCCGGCGACCTTCGCCCAGCCCCCGAGGCCGAGGCTGCGCTGATTGCGCACCTTCGAGTAGTCGTCGACGAAGCCCACCAGGGCGAGGCCGGCGAACACACCCAGCACGAGCAGACCGCTGAGCGTGAAGGGTTCCTGGCTGACGAGATGCCCGAACACGTAGCCGAGCGAGGCGCCGAGCACCACGACAATGCCGCCCATCGTCGGCGTGCCGCGCTTCGTGTGGTGGGTCTGCGGCCCATCCTCGCGGATGAATTGCCCCCACTCGATGCGCTTGAACAGCCGCACGAACAGCGGGGTCATGAGCAGGGTGAAGGTGAGCGCGAACGCTCCCGAGAACAGCAGGGCGATCACGCGGCGACCTCCGTCAATCGGTCGACGAGCGTGGAGAGGTCAGATACTCCCCCACCCGTCACGAGCACGACGTCTCCCGAGCGGACCCTGTCATGCAGTGAAGCGTAGGCCTCATCGGCCGTCGCAACGAGCAGCGACTCCCCATCCCACGAGCCCTCGAGCCCCGCGGCGTTGTGCAGGTGACGCGCGCCGTAGCCAATGACAATCAGCTGCGCGATGTCGAGCCGCACCACCACGCGCCCGAGCGCATCGTGATCGTCAAACCACTCAGCCGGCTCAGTGACGAGCTCTCCGGCGACGACAAACGAGCGGGCGTCGGTGCCGCGGGTGAGGCCCGCCACCACCTGCAGCGAACGGCGCACCTCGGCCGCCGTGGCGGCGTCACGATCGTCCAGGACGAGGAGGCCGGAGGGGGTCACCCGCCGCTCGCAGCGACGGGGAATGTCGCGGATGCTCGCGGCGGCGGTCGTCGCATCGGCGAGCGGTGCGCCCGCCGCAAGGCGCGCATCCACCGCGTCGATCGCGGCGGTCACCGCCGCGTCGCCGATCGCATCGATCACGACGACCGCGCGGTCGTCGCCGGAGCGTAAGTGAATCGTCGTGCCGTCGCGCGACACGATGACGTCGTCGACCGTGACGGCCATCACACCCACCCCGCCTCGCGCAGCGCGGCGCGCGCTTCATCACGCGCCGAAAACGGCACCTTCTCGCCGCGGATGTCGCGGTACGCCAAGTGACCCGGGCCAGCCCAGAGGATCGTGTCGCCGGGCCGCGCGCGCTCGATCGCCGCGCGGATGGCGGCCTCGGGCGGCACAATCTCGAGCACCTCGTCGGGGGCGTGCTCGGCGTCGACGACGCCATCGAGCAGCATGGCGCGCACCCGTTGCGGGTCTTCAAAACGGGGGTGGTGATCGGTGACGATCAGCACGTCGCTGCCCTCCGCTGCCACGCGCCCCATCTCGTGTCGCTTCGTGGTGTCGCGGTCACCGGATGCGCCCATCACCATGATCGTGCGGCCCGCGGTGAGGCGATTCACCGCCTCGAGCGTCGAGCGGAACGCATCGGCGCTGTGGCCGAAATCGACGTAGACGGTAGGCCCGGTGTCGCCCGACACGCGCTCGGCACGACCGGGAAGGTAGGCGTCGATGCCGTCGGCCACCACCGCGGCCAGCCGCTCGAACGCGTGGCCGCCCTCCATGAGCATGACGATCGCGAGGCCAGCGTTGGCGGCCATGTGGCGCCCGATAAGCGGCACGCTCGTCGTGAGCACGCGCCCGTCACGGGCGGTGAGCGTGAACGCCGTGTACTCGGGAGTCTCGTCCGTCACGACGACGCGCCAGTCGGCGTCTGCCTCACCGTCGTCGAGCGAGGTGATCGTCGTGACGGGCACGCGAGCGTCGCGCACAAGCCGCGTGCCCCACGCAGAATCGAGGCTCACGACGGCGCGGCGGGACCGATCGGGCTGGAACAACGGCAGCTTCGCCGCGAAGTAGCCCTCCATGTCGCCGTAGTCGTCAAGGTGGTCGTGACTGAGGTTCGTGAAGCCGGCGACATCGTGCACGAGGCCATCGACGCGGTGGCGGCTGAGGGCCTGAGCACTGACCTCGACAGCGACGCTTGTGGCCCCGACCTCCCGCATGCGGGCGAGCATGGCGTGCATCTCGGTCGCTTCGGGCGTGGTGAGAGTGCTCGTCACGACACGATCGCCAATGTGGCGTTCGGCGGTCGAGGTCAGCCCCGCCGTCTCGCCGAGTTGCGTGAGGATCGCCTTCAGCAGATAGACGGTCGAGGTCTTACCGTTGGTGCCGGTCACGCCGTACAGGGCCGCGGGATTATCTGCCGTACCGTAGACCCACGCGCTGATCGCGCCGAGTCGAGCGCGCGGATGCTCGACGACGAGGATGGGGACTCCTGCGGACGCGGCGAGCGCGGCCCCGTCGACGTCGGTGAGGATCGCGACGGCACCGGCACGCACAGCGTCGACGGCGAACTCGGCGCCGTGCCGATGCGCACCGCGGATACCGACGTACAGATCACCCGGTCGCACATCCCCCGAGGCCAGCGTCACGCCGGTGACCTGTCCGGTCACGTTGCCGGTCACGACTCGTACGTCACCGAACACCGCCACGAGATCGCCGAGTGCGCGCGGCTGCGGGTGCTCGGGACGAAATATGTCGGAGGGGCGATGGGCCACGCGGAAACTCTTCTTCTCGACTCGGGCGCCTACCAGGTGGTCGGAAGGCGCGGCGGGGGCTGCGTGCTCGGGGCCACTCGGAAGGTTTTCAGGACCTGCGTCATGATCTGCTGGAACGTCGGGGCCGCCGCTGCTGAGGTCTTAATCGTATCGGGACGACCGAAGGTGACCACCACGACAAACTCGGGGTCTTCGGCCGGGGCCATTCCCGCCACCGACACGATGCGCTCGCTCGAATACACGCCGTTGATCGGCACTTCAGCCGTTCCGGTTTTGGCAGCTACCCGGTAGCCCGGAACCGCCAGCTGAGGGCCGAGGTAGTAGTCGGTCACGACCGACTCCATCATCTGAATGGTCTGCTCTGCGGCGCTCTCGGATACCACGCGGGTGCCCTCGGTTGACGGCTGGTGTGTCACCTCGCCGTCGCCGTGGTCGCAACCCGAGACCAGCGTCAGGGGCTTGCGCTCGCCACCGTTCGCGAGAATCTGGTACGCCTGCGCCACCTGTGCGCTCGTGACACTCACCGACTGGCCGAACAGTTGCATGTACGCACCGTGACCATCGATCGTCTCCGCCGGCCGAACCGTGCCGTCTTCTTCGCCGAGGAAGCCCACCGGGGTCTTCTCGCCAAAGCCGAAAGCGCGCAAGTACCGCTCGCGGTCGGCAAAGCTCAGCCGCTCGCCCAGGATCGACGTGCCGATGTTCGACGAGTTCATCAAGATGCCGGCTGTGGTCAAGCGCATACCCGAGTGCGCCCATGCATCGCGGATCTGCCAGCCGTTGATCGTCTCGTAACCGCTCGGTACCTCAATCTGCTCACCCGGCGTGGTGAGACCGGCGTCGAGCAGTGACGCCATCGTGACAGCCTTCATCGTCGAACCCGGCTCGTACGGCCACGTGAAGATGCGCGAACCGAGATTCTCAGGGTCGGTGCCGTTGACGTTATTGGGGTCGACGGTCGGCCAGTCGGCGGCGGCGATGATCTCGCCAGTCTCGGCGCGCACCACCATGGCCGTCGCCCAGTCGGCACCGAGAGCAGTGGCCTGTTCAGCGAGCGCCTGGGTGGCGAACCACTGCAGATCTGAGTCGATCGTGAGAGCGAGGGTTCCGCCGTCGACGGGCTCTTGGTGCACGACCGTGCTGCCCGGCAAGCGAACGCCGTCCGCCCCCCGTTCGAAGGTTGAGCTGCCGTCGACTGCGCCGAGGCAATCGTTACGGGCGAGCTCAAGCCCGGTCTGCGGACCGTCGGTACCCAGGAAGCCGACGAGGTTGCCCGCCACTTGCCCGTTCGGGTACGTGCGCGCCGCAATGCGCTCGGAGTACACCCACGGCACCCCGAGGTCACGCACTCGCTGGAAGACGTCGGTGGGAACTCCTCGCACGAGGTACGCGTGGTCGCTCTCTGGGTCCTCGGCCAGTGCCTGCTCGATGCGCTCGAGCAGGTCGAGCGGGTTGGTCTCGGTGATCTCACCGATGGCGGTCAGCGCCTCCCAGACGGTGTGCTCTGTGCGCTCTCGGGTATCCGGGTCAACGACCGTGTAGTCACCCACGAAGCGCGGCGAGACCGTCAGGTCGTAGCGGTACACGGCGTCAGCGAGGACCACCCCGGTGCGATCGACAATGTCGCCCCGAAGGCCCTGCAGTGTCTGGGGAATCGAGCGCCGGGCCTCGGCCTCCGTGGCGAGCTCGGCGGCGCGGACCACCTGAATGTCGATGAGGCGAACGACGAAAGAAGAGACGATGACGACCATGACGAGCACGGCAGCCGTGATGCGGCGCCGCGTGCGGCGATCGGTGGTCACGCTCGGCCTCCCGGTGCTGTCGTGGTGGTCATGAGGTCATCGAGTGATGGGGGCGGGCAGCGGCTCGGGCCCTGCGGGCGGCACCGCTGCTGCCGGCTGTTCCGCGGAGGCTAGCGGTCCCGGAGGCGACGGCATCGGAGCCACGCCCGACGCCTCCCCCGCCGCCGCCGGGACCACCAGCGGCACGTCGGCGAGCAGCACGTTGCCGACGATGCTGTCGCGCCCGTCGAGGACTCCCGACTGCGCGGATGCAGCGACCGGCACTCCCAGCACGGTCGCGTCCGCCAAGCGAAGGTAGGCGGAGCTGGAGTTGACGACCATGCCGAGCGACTCGGCTTGGGCGGCAAGATTTTGTGGTGACTCGAGACGCGCCAGATTCTCGGTCAGCACCTGCGCGTCGCGGTTGAGCTCGACAAGCTGCGCCTGCGCCGCTGAGAGTCGATAGGCGCCCTCAGACAGCTGGATGCTCAGCATCAGCTGCGCAAGCAGGATCGCGAACACGCCGCTCACCGCGATCGTTGCCGCGAGCGCCCGCGGGCGAGCGCGGCGCTGCTCGCGGGTCGGGGCGACGATGACGGGTCGCAAACGCCGCCGGGTCGGGCGCGGTGCCGACGGCGTGGGAACGGCCGAGGCGGCGAGAATCATGCGACCTCCCGCAGTCGCTCAGCGGCGCGCAGGCGCACCGGGATGGCTCGGGGGTTGACGGCGCGTTCGGCATCGTCGGCCTGCTCAGCGCCGCGCACGAGCAGCCGCAGTTCCGGGGCGTGCTCGGGTAGTTCGACCGGCAGGCCCGCGGGCGCCGTCGAACGGCTACGGGCCGCAAACTCGCGCTTGACGATGCGGTCTTCGAGCGACTGGTAGGCGAGCACGACGATGCGCCCGCCGACGACGAGGGCATCGAGGGCCGCTGGGAGTGCGTCCTCAAGAGCAGCCAGTTCGGCATTTACCTCGATGCGCAGAGCTTGGTACACCCGCTTGGCGGGGTGACCAGGGCGACGGGCCGCCTGGGGCGTCGCGTCGGCGATGATGCGATTCAGCTGATCGCTGCGCTCGATCGGGGCGAGCATCCGTGCCTCGACGATGCGGCGCGCGTAGCGGGGCGCAAGGCGTTCTTCGCCGTAGCGCTCAAAAATGCGCCGCAGCGCCGACTCGGGGTAGGTGGCGAGCACGTCGGCGGCAGTCTGACCGGTTGTGCGGTCCATCCGCATGTCAAGCGGGGCGTCTTGCGCGTAGGCGAAGCCACGCTCGGCCTCATCGAGCTGCATCGATGAGACCCCGAGGTCGAACAAGACACCGTTGACCCGGTCGATGCCGAGACCGTCGAGTGCGTCGCGGATGCGGTCGTAGACCGTGTGCACGGGGCGGAAGCGGTCGCCAAACGGGGCGAGCCGTGCCGTCGCCAGCGCGAGCGCGTCGGTGTCACGGTCGAGCCCCACGACGGTGAGCTCGCCGAACCGCGTGAGCGCTGCCTCGGTGTGCCCACCGAGGCCGAGGGTCGCGTCGATCAGCACCGCGCCGGGGGCGGCGATCGCGGGCTCGAGCAGCTCAAGACAGCGGTCGAGCATGACGGGGGTGTGCTTCTGATCGGTCATAGGCGTGTCGGCCGGTCGCGGGGCCCGGATCCCCATCCGTGCGACCTGGCACCGGGGAAGGTGCGCCAGGGCGGGTCACGGCTGGGAGTCCGGGCCTCGCGGCTAGAAGAGGCCGGGGATCACCTCCTCCTCCATGGTTGAGAAGGCGTCCTCCTGGGCGGCGTAGTACGCCTCCCAGGCGGGGGTCGACCAGATTTCCGCCCGGTCACCCGCGCCGATCACGGTGAGGTCGCGCTCGAGGCCCGCGTACTGCCGCAGTGCCGGGGGGATCGTGACGCGGAACTGCTTGTCGGGCTCTTCGTCGCTCGCACCCGAGAGAAAGACGCGCACGTAGTCGCGCGCGGCCTTGCTCGTGAGGGGGGCCGTCGTGATGAGCGAGACCTTCTGCTGAAAGGTCTCGGGGGTGAAGACGTAGATGCAGCGCTCTTGGCCGCGGGCGAGCACGAGGCCGTCGGCGAGCTGGCCGCGGAACTTCGCGGGGAGGATCAGCCGTCCCTTGTCGTCGAGCTTGGGGGTGTGCGTGCCGAGAAACATGGTGCGACCGCACCCCCTCTCATCTCCGGCCCGAGATCGGGAATTTCCTCCACATTACTCCACTTACCTCCACTTTGGGCCTTCTCGCACCACTTTATTCCCGGGATGAGGCCCTCTGCCCCCGTACTGGGGGTGCGGCGGCCCACCCGGATGCACGGTGCGAGGCGGCGAGGTACCCCGCGCATCCGCGTGGGCACGCAAAAAACCGGGGCTGACCCTGAGGTCAGCCCCGGTGAAATGGTGCGGGGAGGAAAGTGGAGCGCTTAGCTCTCGCCGTCCTGGCGGCGTTCCCACCGCTCGTTGAGCTTGTCCATAAAGGACGAGCGCGGAGCGCGCGCAGGCCGAGCACTGGCGACCGGCTCGCTCGGGCCCTGGCCCGAACCCTTACCCGGCGTGAGCGCGAGAAGCACCCCACCAAACATCAGGGCGAAGCCGAGCACGCCCACGAGCGGGATCGAGACGATGACGCCCGTGACCAGGACTCCGATGCCGAGCACGGCGAGCAGTGCACCGACGGTGACCAGCGTGTAATTGGGCTTGCCCCGGTTGCCCGAGACGGCGCTCACAAAATCGGCGTCGTTGCGGTAGAGGTTGCGCTCCATCTCTTCGAGAAGGCGCTGCTCCTGCTCTGACAGCGGCATGGTGACCCCTTGATTACGGCGTGCATGTCGCGAGGGCTCCCGCGACTCCGTCAGTCTACGACCGCCCTGCTGGATAGGCTAGGTGAGTGGCTGAGAGATTGCGCCTAGTTGACCTGGTTCACGCCCGGATCACCGGCTTCCTGGACGACCGCGCGAGCCACCTCGATTCGGTTGCCGATGAGCTCGGCGTCTTCATCGACGCGTCGCGCGACTTGCTCGCCGGAGGCAAGCGGTTCCGCGCCCTGTTCGCGTACTGGGGCTGGCAGGCCGTTGCCGGGTCGGCCCGACCGGATGATCCCCTCGCGACGCTGGACGAGCATCCGGATATCGACGCCGTGATCGACGTGGCGGCAGCCCTCGAGCTGTTCCAGGGCGCCGCCCTCGTGCACGACGACATCATGGACAACTCCGACACCCGACGCGGCAAGCCGGCGGCGCACCGGCGCTTCGAGGCCGAGCACCGCGCCCGCGAGTGGGCCGGTAGCGACCGCGTGTACGGAACATCGACAGCGCTGCTTCTTGGCGACCTGCTGCTCGGCTGGAGCGACGAGTTGCTCGACGACGGCCTGGGGCGCGTCACTGACCGACGTGCGGCACGGGCCGCCCGCGACGAGTTCCGCACCATGCGCACCGAGGTCATGCTCGGTCAATACCTCGACATTTACGAGGAGGTCGCGTGGCGCGACGCCGACGAGCGCGATCAGCTGCCGCGCGCGCATCGCGTCGTGACGTACAAGTCGGCGAAGTACTCGATCGAGGCGCCGCTCGCCATCGGCGCGCTCATGGCCGGCGGCACCCCCGAACAGGTGGATGCTCTGCGCGCGTTCGGTCTGCCGCTGGGCGTCGCGTTTCAATTGCGCGATGACCTTCTGGGGGTCTTCGGAGACCCCGAGGTCACGGGCAAACCCGCCGGTGACGACCTCCGCGAGGGCAAGCGCACCGTCATCATCGCGCTCGCGCGGGCCGGGCTGCCCTCCGGCCCACGCGCCCTCATTGACGAGCTACTCGGCGACGCCGACCTTACGGCGCACCAGGTGGCCACCCTGCAGGCCACGATCCGCGACAGTGGTGCCGTCGAGACGGTCGAGTCGATTATTAGCCGCTCGGTCGCCGACGCCCTCGCCGCACTGAGCACGGCGCCCATCAGTCGGGCAGCGCAACGCGAACTTGAGGGGCTTGCCGACCTGGTGACGCGACGCTCGAGCTGACGCGGTCGATCAGCAGCCCGCCCACGCCACTCGGCGCTAGAACGCGAGTACCTGTGCGATACGGCGAACCTCGGCCTTGCGCCCCGCCCGCAGCGAGGCGATGGGAGTTGCGTCGAGTTGCTCGTTCACCGCGAGCATCCATTGCATTGCCTCGTCGTCGCTGAAACCGGCGTCGGCGAGCAGGGTCAGCGTGCCGGGCAGTCCGTGCACGGGCTCGCCGTCGACGAGGAACTCTTCTGGCACAACGAGCACGCCGCCCCGGCGAACCGCGAGCAGATGACGCTCTTCAAGCAGGCGATGGATCTTGCCGGGGCCACGCCCCAAGATCTCGACGAGGTCAGGGACGGTCAGCCAGCGGGACGATTCGGCGTTCACGTCTTTAGCGTGCCAGACCCGGCAGGTACCCGGCAGTACGCCACTGTGTTTCGAGCATGTTTCCTCTCGTCACATCTTCCCCATTCGTTGACACGAGTTGTACTGTGTAACAGGCGGAAGGGGGATTTCCGCTCGTTCTCGTTCTCTGAGGACGCCGACAGCGCCTGGGGGTACCCGACACGATGTCCGTTAACACCGATTCCCGCACCGCTGAGACACAGCGCTTCGAGGACGAGCACGCCGCCGCCGCCGACCGCGCACGCGCCGTGTTCGCGGGGCTCGCTCCGCGCATCCAGACCGCTTCGGCCACCCCCAATGCCTCGGAATCCGCGCCGGGGGCGACCTTTCGTCGACCCGCCCGCCCCACCGCGGCCCGAGCCGCCGCGCTCAGCACGATGCCCGTGGTCTTGACCGGCGCGATCGTGCTCGGCCTGGGCCTCACCGGGCCCGTCGACGCCGCGGCGGCCGCGCGCAAGCCGCTTGCTCCGAAACCACAGCTGAACCCCGCAGCCCCGAGTCTGCGCGCCGCGCTCACCCAGGTCGGGGCCGCGCTGACCCCCGGCGTCCTCGGTGTCCGCGCCGTCACCACCGCGGCCGCCCCCGCGTCGTACACCGTTCAGGCGGGCGACACCGTGAGCGACATCGCACAGCGTTACGGCTTGTCAACCCCAAGCATCCTCGCGCTCAACGGTCTGAGTTGGAACTCGCTGATCTTCCCTGGCCAGGTTCTGCAACTGACCGATGCGCCGGCCAAGGCGCACGCCCAGGCGCCGGCCCCCGAGCCCGCGGTGACCGATGGTCGCTACCAGGTCGTTGCCGGCGACACAGTCTCGGCGATTGCCGCGCGATTTGGCCTCACGACACAGGCCGTCCTCGACGCCAACGCTCTGGGCTGGCGCAGCATCATCTACCCCGGTCAGAGCCTCATGATCCCCGGCCTCACCTCGGGCGCGAACACCGCGCCAGCAGAGCCAGCGGCACCCGTTGACGACGTGGTGATGAGCATGCCGGTGAGCGAGCGGCCGACCCTGCCCGGCGGCCCCGCGACGAACACCGAGCGGGCCGCGGCTCCGGCCGCTCCGGCCCCCGCACCGGCAGCACCCGCCCCGCCCGCCGCGGCACCGGCGCCCGCTCCGGCCCCCGCACCGGCTCCCCCCGCCCCGGCTCCCGCTCCGCCCGTCGCGCCACCGACGACGCCGCCCGCCGGCACCATTACGGCGCTGAATGCCGACCAGCGCGCGCACGCGCAGACGATCATTTCGGTGGGGCGCCAGCTTGGCGTTCCCGACTACGGCATCGTGATCGCTTTGGCCACGGCGATGCAAGAGTCGTCACTGCGAAACCTGTCGTGGGGCCACCTCGACTCGATCGGGCTGTTCCAACAGCGCCCATCCAGCGGCTGGGGCACTCCGGCGCAACTGCAAGACACGGCGCACGCGTCGCGGCTGTTCTACGGCGGCCCGTCGAACCCCAACCGTGGCATCACGCGTGGCCTGCTCGATATTCGCGGCTGGCAGTCAATGACCCTCACGGTCGCTGCACAGGCGGTGCAGATTTCGGCGCACCCCACGGCATACGCAAAGTGGGAGACGAGCGCGCGAGCGTGGCTCGACCAACTCGGCTGACCCGTGTGGCGCACCCCGCCTGACCGGGCCGCCGACCTAGACTCGACAGGGTGAGCGCCGCGCCCGGAGACCCCTTGATCGGCCGCCTCATCGACGGTCGATATCAGGTGCGCTCCCGCATCGCGCGCGGTGGAATGGCGACGGTGTATCTCGCCACTGACCAGCGACTTGACCGCCTCGTTGCGGTCAAGATCATGCACGGGCATCTGGCCGATGACAGCCAGTTCAAAGAGCGCTTCATCCAGGAGGCGCGCAGCGCCGCGCGATTGGCGCATCCCAATGTCGTCAACGTTTTCGACCAGGGCCAAGACGCCGAGTCGGCCTACCTCGTGATGGAATACCTGCCCGGCATCACTCTGCGCGAACTCTTGCAGGACTACGGTGCCCTCACCCCCGAGCAGACCCTCGACATCGGTGAGGCAGTGCTCTCGGGGCTCTCGGCGGCGCACAAAGCGGGAATCGTGCACCGTGACCTGAAGCCCGAAAACGTACTGCTCGCCGATGATGGCCGCATCAAGATCGGTGACTTCGGGCTGGCCCGGGCCGCAAGCGCGAATACGGCCACCGGTGCCGCGCTGCTCGGCACAATCGCCTACCTCTCCCCCGAGCTGATCACGCGCGGCATCGCCGACACGCGCAGTGACATCTACGCCCTCGGCATCATGATGTTCGAGATGCTCACCGGCGAGCAGCCGTTCAAGGGCGAACAGCCCATGCAAATCGCGTACCAGCACGCCAACGACTCGGTACCGGCCCCCAGTACCGTGAACCCCGACGTGCCCGCCGAACTCGATGAGCTCGTGCTCTGGGCCACGTCGCGCGAGCCCGCCGACCGGCCAGCCGACGCGCGGGCCCTGCTCGAGCAGCTGCGCGAGACGGCACGCTCACTGGCGACGTCGATTGTCGCCACCGGGCCGCAGAAGACGATGGTCTTGCCGCCGCTATCCACCTACGAGGCGGCGACCGCCGAGACGCAGGTCATCGCGCCGCTCGCGCGGCCCACCGCGCGCCCTGTCGAACCGCAAACCCCTGCCCAACAACTTGCGCTCGCTGCCCCGGCCCGGCGACGGCGCGGTGTCGTGCTCATGCTCATCGTGCTGCTGGTGGCGGGCCTTGCCGCACTCGGGGGGTGGTGGTTCTCGGCCGGCCCCGGCGGCACCATCACCGTTCCCGAGGTGGCCGGCGTGAGCGAGGCCGAGGCGCGAGCCACCCTGACCGACAGCGGACTGATCGTGCTCGAACCGTCGACGCTCGAGTACTCGCTCGACGTGGAGGCCGGTCGCGTCATTCGCACCGACCCCGCGGCGGGCACCGCGCTGCCGCGCGACGCCGAGATCACCCTCATCGTGTCGCAGGGAGCGGAACCGACGACCTTGCCCGACGTCCGCGGCGCCCCCGAAGCGGATGCGCGGGCGGCGCTGGAAGAGGCCGGTTTCGTCGTCGCCGAGGAGCGTTCCGAGCAGTTCGACGGCGAGATCGCCGACGGGTCAGTGCTCGCGGTGCGCGACGCCGACGGGCAGGTACTCGAGGCGGGCGCCGCGTCCTTCCGTGGCACACCTGTGTCGCTACTGGTGTCCGTTGGGGCGATTCCCGAGGTGCGGGGCCTGACCGTCGACGCCGCCGTGGCGGAACTCGCCCGCCGGGGGCTCACGGGCGTCGTCGAATCGAGCGTGTTCGATAACGACATTCCCGACGGCTCGGTCATCGGCTACAGCGCGGTGCCCGAGGTCGTTGTTCCCGGGGACACCCTCGGACTCGTCGCCTCACAGGGCCCCGACCTCGTCGACATCCCCGACGTGATCGGCTTGACAATCAACGAGGCGATCGATGCGCTTCAGGCAGCCGAGTTCGAGGTGAACGTCGAGACGAACGTCCCCGAAAGCTTCCTCTGGAACTTCACCGAGGTGCAGGGGGTCTCACCCTCACAAGACGGCCAGGCCGTCCGCGGCTCGGAGATCACCATCGAGGCGTTCGTTTAGCGGGACAGCTCTTCCGCGACCAGGAACGCCAGCTCGAGCGACTGCATGTGGTTCAGGCGCGGGTCGCACAGCGACTCGTACCGGGTCGCGAGGGTCTGCTCGTCAATCATCTCGCTGCCGCCGAGGCACTCGGTGACGTCGTCACCCGTCAGTTCCACGTGGATTCCGCCGGGGTGCGTGCCCGCAGCGCGGTGCGATTCGAAGAAGCCCTTGACCTCGTCGACGACGTCGTCGAAACGGCGCGTCTTGTAGCCGGTGGGCGTCGTCAGACCGTTGCCGTGCATGGGGTCGGTCACCCACAGGGGGTGTGCGTCCATGCCCTTGATGGCCTCAAGCAGCGGCGGGAGGGCATCACGAATCGTGCCGGCACCCATCCGGGTGATGAAGGTCAGGCGACCGGGCTCGCGGTCGGGGTCGAGCACGTCGATGAGCCGCTCCATCGTCTCCGGCGTGGTCGACGGGCCGAGCTTCACGCCAATGGGGTTGCGGATACGTCGGAAGAAGTCGACGTGCGCGCCGTCGAGTTCGCGCGTGCGCTCGCCGATCCAGAGGAAGTGGGCGCTCGTGTTGTACGGCAGCCCCGTGCGCGAGTCGATGCGGGTCATCGGCCGCTCGTAGTCCATCAGGAGGCCCTCGTGGCTCGAGTAGAACTCGACGCGCTTCAGCTCGTCGAAGTCGGCGCCCGCCGCCTCCATGAACTTGATGGCGCGATCGATCTCTTTCGCGAGCCCCTCGTAGCGCTGATTCGCGGGGTTCGCCGCGAAGCCCTTGTTCCACGAGTGCACCATGCGCAGATCGGCGAAGCCACCCTGCGTGAACGCACGGATGAGGTTCAGCGTCGAGGCGCTCGTGTGGTAGCCCTGCAGCAGACGACGCGGGTCAGCCTCGCGCGACTCAGGGGTGAAGTCGTAGCCGTTCACGATGTCGCCGCGGTACGCGGGCAGGGTGACGTCGCCGCGCGTCTCGGTGTCGCTCGAGCGCGGCTTTGCGAACTGACCGGCCATGCGGCCCATCTTGATGACGGGCATCGATGCGCCGTAGGTGAGCACGACAGCCATCTGCAGGATGGTCTTCACCCGGTTGCGAATCTGATCAGCGGTAGCGCCCGCAAAGGTCTCGGCGCAGTCGCCGCCCTGCAGGAGAAAAGCGTCGCCGCGGGCCGCGCGGGCCAGGCGGTCGCGCAGGTTGTCGACCTC
>DASSWY010000116.1:0-2004 GCA_035704325.1 Microcella sp.
GACGCGATTCTGAATCGGTGACACCGCGTGCCCGGGCGCCGTCGACGGGCACATCTCGCCGCACGCAATCAGCGCGTGCTGACGGAGTGACGGCGAGGGCTGGTCGGCGAACATGCGCCCACGGTACGGACGATCATCGCCTGCGGCCAGCGTCGCTGTCACACGACGAAACAGACGGCCCTCGCCGCTAGAACCAGAAGCCGAGCGTCGGCGGCGTTGGCGTCACCGCCATCCGGGAGAGGCGCTCGACCGCCGTCGGCTCCCCCGCCAGGCGCCCCGCCGCCGCCAGCGTGATCGGGCTCGCACCGCCGAGCAGCACTGAGCTCAGCGCGGCGACGCCGAGCGTGATGTCGGGGTTCTCGGTGCTGCGTGACACCGTCGCGCGGCCGTCGGCATCGACGTCGAGCGCGACACGCCCCGAGGCGAAACCGAGCGGGTCGGCGACGTCAAGCACGAGGCGACCCGCCTGCTGCCAGGTGCGGCCCTCGAGGCAGCGCTGCAGATCGAGGATGCGCGCCCACAGATGATCGGTGACCGACCGCGTCTGAACCGCGCGCGCATCCGCCACCATGAAGCGGACGGGTTCGTCGACGCTGCGATTGACCGCGACGACCTCGTGGACGAGGTCGAGCTCGAGAAGGTACCGCCACAGCGCCGCGTACGCGTCGTCGGTCGCCGCGATCAGTTCGATGACCTCGACGGGGTGCTTCGTGAAGTCGGGCCCCGAGTCTTTCACCCGGTACACCGCGAAACCCTGCGGCGCACCCGCCTCGTCGTCGTAGCGCACGGCACGGATGCTCGCGGCACTCGAGGCGTCGGACGGGCGCAGGCCCAGCTGGCGATCCCAGAAGCCACCCCAGGTCGCGATGCTGCCGTGGGCGCGAGCGCGCTCCTCAATGGCGGGCCCGAACTCGCGCACGGCCTCCCTCGACACGAGCTGGAGGCGACCGGCGGGCGTCGGCCCCACCCAGCCGGCGCGCGTCGTGTCGACGACGAGCTCAGCCGCCCAGGTGGCGGGGCCGAAGCCGTACCGGCCGTAGATGGTCGACTCCGACACGGTCAGCACGGCGATGGGAGTGCCGTGTGCGGCGGCGGTGCGCAGCTCGCCCTCGAGGAGCGCCCGAGCGATGCCCCGTCGGCGATGGGTGGGCGCGACGGTGACCATGCTGATGGCCCACGATTCGAGCGAGCTGCCGCCGGGCATTCCGAGGGGGCTCGTCCAACTGTCGACCGTGGCGACCGGCACGAGCGGTTCTGCGGCCATGTCGTCGTAGACGCCGATCGACCGATTGTCGGCGAAGCCGGGGCGTCGCTCGCCTAGGCGCTCAGCGGTGAGCTGCTCGCCGTAAAAGCCGCGCGATACTGCCTGAGAGAAGCCGTCGTGGCGTTCGGGGTCGTCGCCGACGAGCTCGTACCGCAGGCCCTGCTCGGCGAGGGCCACCGTTGAACGCTCGTCGGCGGGCAGGGTGCGGAAGTCGCCAGTCATGCGCTCAGCGTAGTGATCGGCGCAGCGCCTCGATGATGCTCACCTCAACCGGCACACCGTCCTCGGCCGCTTGCCGACGCAGCTCGTCAGCGAGCGGTGCGGGAACCGTCACGGTCAGCGCGTCACCGCTCGATGTCTGGCCGCCCACCACCGTCTCGGTGCCCGCGCTCGCCGCGTCTGCGCCGTCGCGCAGGAAGATCGCGAGCACTGGCACGACGACGGTTCCGAGCGCGTCGAGAATTCCGACGACGCCGGCCACCCGAAAGTACAGCTCGCCGTCAGGCCCAGGAATGTCGCCGTCGGTCAGGATTGGCAAAATCAGCATCACGGCGACCACCGCGATCGCCACCAGCGTCAGCGTGAGCCCGACCCGAATGACCCGTCGCCGCCGCCCCGCCAGCAGCAATAGCAGGTTCGCGTGCGCGAAACTCACCGCGAGGATGCCCGCGGTCGCAAACGCGCGCAGCCAGTCATCGAATCCCGGCGCATCCCAGTCACGCCAGATCAGGACGAGCCCG
>DASSWY010000125.1:0-4543 GCA_035704325.1 Microcella sp.
AGTCGCTCGACTCGGCGGCGTCGCCCTCGGCCTCGGTGGCCTCCTCGGCGTCACCCTCGGCCGACTCCTCGTCGTCCTTGGGGGCGGCGGGCACGGTGACGTTGACAACGAGCGCCTCGGCGTCGGTGACGAGCGTGGTGCCCTTCGGCAGCTCGACCTGGCCGGCGAGGATCTGGGTGCCCTCTTCGAGGCCCTCGATCGAGACGGTGAACGAGTCGGGAATGTGCGTGGCCTCGGTCTCGACCGTGAGGGTGTTGTGGTCGACGACGTGGATCGTGCCGGGGGCCGACTCGCCCTCGATGTGCACGGGCACGTCGACCGTGACCTTCTCGCCCTTGCGCACGACGACGAGGTCGACGTGCTCGATGAGCTGACGCACCGGGTCCTTCTGCACGTCCTTGACGAGCACGAGCTGCTTGTCGCCGGCGATGTCGAGCGTGACAAGCACGTTCGACTTGCGCAGCAGCAACGCGGTCTCGTGGCCCGGCAGGGTCACGTGGCGCGGGTCGGTGCCGTGGCCGTAAATGACGGCGGGAATCTTGTCGGCAGCGCGCAGCTTGCGGGCCGCGCCCTTGCCGAAGGACGTGCGCTCGTCGGCGCTCAGGCGGTTCTGGTCAGCCATGGCTGTTCTCCATCAGGTTGTGGGCCGCGTGGCCCGTGGTCGTTGTGTCAACTCGAACGCGTGTGCGCGTGAGGTAACGACTCGCGTGCCGTACCCACCGCGTCGATCACGGCGGCGCTCGCAACCGAGCGCGCCCTCGCCGAAGTTCAGTGGGTCAGTCTACGTCACCGGTCACGACGGCAGCGACCTGGACGGCGAGCGCCTCGACGCTCTGGGCTCCGTCAACGACCGAGACGCCATCCTCGTCCTCCGGGTGCTCGCGCGCGAGCAGTTGCGAGTCGAGCATGGTTGCCGCCATGAAGTGGCCGGTGCGCCCGGCGAGGCGTCGCCGCAGCTCATCCTCCGGCACATCCAGAATCACGATCCGGATGCCCGGCGCCGCCGCGCGCAATCGGTCGCGGTAGCGACGGGCGAGCGCCGAGCAGGCGACCACGCAGGGAGCGTGGTCGCGCGCGGTGGCGGCCACCGCATCCAGCCAGGGTTCGCGATCGGAATCGGTGAGCGGCGTGCCCGCGGTCATCAGCGCGATGTTGCGGTCGGGGTGCAGATCGTCTCCGTCGATGAATGGCACGCCGGCGACGGCGGCGGCCGCGCGACCGACGGTCGTTTTGCCCGAGCCCGAGACGCCGGCGAGGATCACGCTGACACCGGCCACGGCGCGGTCGGTGCCGGAGGCGCTCAGAGCTCACCCTTCGCGGGGTCGCCGATGGGCACCGGCACGAGGCGGGTCACCTCAACGGGAGCCTCGAGCAGCCCGTCGAGCGCGGCGACCAGGTCGACGACGGCGGGGCTCGAGCCGTGGGCGTCGAGCTCGGCAACGGTCGACCACTTCTCGATCATGACGATGCTGCCGTCGGGCGCATCGGTGATGGCGTACAGCTCACAGCCGGGTTCGTCGTGCACGCGCGGGATCGCGATGCGCAGGGCGTCGACGACGGCGACGCGGTGCTCGGGCTTCGGGCGGAAGTGGGCGGTGACGACGACCGGATCGCTCGAGTTCATGACCCCACGCTACCCGCCGCCCGATTCCGGAGGTACAGCAGCGACGCTCTAGGCTGGAGCCGGTCTCTGCCGCCACCACTGGCATTCGCGCGCCCTCGGCGCCGACACCCCCTCAGGAGCTTTCTGTGACCCAGCCCACCGCCAATATCGGAGTCGTCGGACTCGCCGTCATGGGGTCGAACCTGGCCCGCAACCTCGCCAGCCGCGAGGGCAACACGGTCGCCGTCTACAACCGCTCGTTCGAGAAGACCGAGACGCTCATCACCGAGCACCCCGAAGCAGGCTTCGTCGCCACGAAGGACTACACCGAGTTCGCCGCCGCCCTCTCGAGGCCGCGCACGGCGATCATCATGGTGAAGGCGGGCCGCCCCACCGACGCCGTCATCGACGAGCTCGTGTCGGTGTTCGAGCCCGGCGACATCATCATCGACGGCGGCAACGCCCTGTTCACCGACACCATTCGCCGCGAGAAGGCGGTGCGCGAGACGGGCATCAACTTCGTCGGCGCCGGTATCTCGGGCGGCGAGGAGGGCGCGCTGAACGGCCCCTCGATCATGCCGGGCGGCTCGGCCGAGGCGTGGCAGACGATGGGCCCCATCCTTCGCTCGATCGCGGCGGTCGCCGATGGCGAGCCCTGCGTCACCCACGTCGGCACCGACGGCGCCGGCCACTTCGTCAAGATGATCCACAACGGCATCGAGTACGCCGACATGCAGCTCATCGCCGAGGCCTACGACCTGCTGCGCCGCGTCGGCGGCTTCACGCCCGCCGAGATCGCCGACATCTTTGCCGAGTGGAACACCGGCGAACTCGAGAGCTACCTCATCGAGATCACCGCCGAGGTGCTGCGCCAGGTTGACGCGTCGACGGGTAAGCCGCTCGTCGACGTGATTCTCGACCAGGCCGGCGCGAAGGGCACCGGCGCGTGGACCGTGCAGTCAGCGCTCGATCTGGGCGTGCCCGTGTCGGGCATCGCCGAGGCCGTCTTCGCCCGCTCGCTGTCGTCGGCGCCCGCGCAGCGCGCTGCCGCGCAGTCGCTTCCGGCCTCGACCGAGGCCTGGTCGGTGGATGATCGTGACGCGTTCGTCGAGGACGTGCGGCGCGCGCTCTACGCGTCGAAGATCATCGCCTACAGCCAGGGCTTCGACGCGATCGTCGCCGGCGCCGCCGAATACAACTGGGACATTCGCAAGGGCGAGATTGCAAAGATCTGGCGCGCGGGCTGCATCATTCGCGCCCAGTTCTTGAACCGCATCACCGAGGCGTACGCCGACGACCCCGAACTCGTCGCCCTCGTCACCGCCCCGTACTTCGCCGACGCGGTCGCCTCGGCGCTGCCGTCGTGGCGCCGCATCGTCGCCGGGGCCGCGCTCGCGGGAATCCCGACGCCGGCGTTCGGCTCGTCACTGTCGTACTACGACGGCCTGCGCGCCGACCGCCTGCCGGCCGCGCTCGTGCAGGGCCAGCGCGACTTCTTCGGCGCCCACACCTACAAGCGCGTCGACCGCGAGGGCACCTTCCACACGCTGTGGTCGGGCGACCGCAGCGAGGTCGAGGCGACCGACACCCACTAACCGCGGCGGGAGTACCGCGGGGCGGTGCGGCGACCGAGGCCGCTCGACCCCGCGCCCAACGGCGTGAGCATCAGTGCGATCGGCAGACCGGCCGCGACCAGCGCCGCCCCGCTCGCCCAGTGCAGGGCGAGCAGAGTGAGCGCGGCGTCGAACGCCGGCGGGCTGGCGGCGCCCGTGGCGAGCGCGACGGAGGTGGCGGCGGCGAGGTGTGCGAGCATCCCGACGGGAAGCGTTGCGGCGAGCACGCCGACCACCGACGTCACCCGCGACAGGGCCAGCCACGTCAGCCAGAGGGCGAGCGCCTGCGCCGCGGCACCGGCGGCCCAGACGGGTGAGGTCCACCAGCCGGGGTCGGGAACGGGCTGCCCGACGATCGCGGCGCCGAGCGTCAACGGCACGCCCTGCAGCGCCCAGACGGTAAGCCCCGACAGCGCCGCCCACACCGGCACGCGGCGGCGCGGCACCCGCACCACGCGTGCCTCGCGACGGCGGCGGCCCGTGTCGGTGTCGGCGGTGTTCCAGTCGGGGGCGTCGGAGCCGAGCGGGCGCGGAGGCAGCAGGGTTTCGGCCCGCACGCCGTCGACGGCGAACGGGGCGGCGAGCACGTCGACGGGGCCAAACGGCGACTGCATCGGATGCGCCGAGAGCTCGGGTGTCGGTGCGGGGCCGGCGGACGCTGTCGGCGTAGCGGCTGTCGGGGACGCACCCTGCGCATCCCGCCGACGCTGCAGCTCGAGGGCGGTGCGCGCGAGCGACAGGTGATGGGCGCTGCCCTCCCCCGTCGCTCGGGCGTGAGCGATCGCGCGCACGGCGGCCGCCGCCGCGAACCAACCGGTCGCGTGGTCGAGGGCCTGCACCGGCAGGGCGCGCGGAGGCGTATCGGGGTCAGCGGTGGCATCGGCGTCGGGCCGGGCGTCGGCGATACCGGTGACGAGCTGCACGACGCTGTCGAAGCCGCGGCGCTCGGCCCACTGGCCGTCGGGGCCGTACGCGCTCACCTGCACCTCGACGAGGCCCGGCGCGATTGCACGGCGGGTGTCGGCGTCGAGGCCGAGGCTGTCGATCGCTCCGGGTCGCAGGCCGTGCACGAGCACGTGGGCCTCCGCGAGCAGGGCGGCGAGTGTCGCCGCTCCCTCGACGTCGTGCGCGTCGAGCCGGGCGCAGCGCTTGCCGAGCGTGGTGTCATGGGTGACACCCGGCTCGTCCCAATCGGGCGGGTCAATGCGCAGCACGTTGGCGCCGAGCAGCGCGAGCGCGCGCGTCGCGACGGGGCCCGCGATGACCCGGGTGAGATCGAGAACGCGCACGCCGGCGAGAGGTCGCTCCGGGGTGCCGACGGGCCAGG
>DASSWY010000135.1:0-8167 GCA_035704325.1 Microcella sp.
TCGCCGTCGTAGGTGAGCGCCTGGTAGATCTCGTCGGTGATGACCCAGATGCCGTGCTCGAGTGCCCACTCGCCAATGGCGCGGGTCTGCTCGGGGCTGTACACCGAGCCGGTCGGGTTCGAGGGGCTGACGAACAGCAGCACCTTGGTGCGTGGCGTGCGCGCGGCCTCAAGCTGCTCGACCGTCACGAGGTAGTTCTGCTCGGCACCCGCGAACACCTCGACGGGCACGCCGCCGGCGAGGCGCACGACCTCGGGGTAGGTGGTCCAGAACGGGGCGGGCAGCAGCACCTCGTCGCCGTCGTCGACGAGCGTCTGGAAGGCCTGGTAGACGGCCTGCTTGCCGCCGTTCGTGACGATGACCTGGCTGGGGCTGACGGCGAGGCCCGAGTCGCGCAGCGTCTTCTCGGCGATCGCCTCGCGCAATTCAGGCAGGCCCGCGGCCGGCGTGTAGCGATGGTTCTTCACGTCGTGGGCGGCGGCCGCGGCGGCCTCGACGATGTGTTCGGGAGTGGCGAAGTCGGGCTCGCCGGCCGCGTAGCTGATGACCGGACGACCCTGTGCCTTCAGCGCCTTCGCCTTCGCGTCGACCTTGAGGGTCGCAGATTCGCTGATGGCGGCGATACGACGGGCGATGCGGGGGTGAGTCTCAGCCATGACGGAAGTCTAGTAAGCGGTCGGTTGGACGCGCTCCGATCGCTCGCCTACACTGGGACGCGGTAGTTGAACTCTGCCAAGCTTTGTCGTGCCGTTCGATGCTCAGGTGTTGATCTCGCGGCAGACCACGTTCAGGTTCAACCCCCGCTAAGGGCGGTGGCTCAATTGGTAGAGCAGCGGTCTCCAAAACCGCAGGTTGCAGGTTCGAGTCCTGTCCGCCCTGCAAAGCACGAATTCTGTGCACACCGAGGAAGGGTGAACTAACACGTGGCCAGGAACGCCGTCGACGAACCCAATGAGGACATCGTCGCCACTGCCAAGAAGGAGCGCGCCGAAAAGCGTGGTCCGTTCGGCCGCCTGGCGCTGTTCATCCGCCAGGTTTTCAACGAACTGAGCAAGGTCGTCACCCCGACCCGTCGTGAGCTGATCACGTACACGCTCGTCGTCTTGGTCTTCGTGATCATCATGATGGCGATCGTGTCGGGCCTCGACATCGTGTTCGGTACCCTCGTGGGCTTCGTCTTCGGCTCGCCGTAACGGCCAGCAGACGACCACCGACCCACCGCAGACGGAAAGAGACCTAGTGAGCGAGAAACTGCCGCGCGATATTGACCTCGCGACCGCAGCCGAGCAGTCGAGCGAAGAGGACGAGGCCCAAGAGGGCAACGTGCTCGAGCACCAGATTCACTCGGCCGACGCGGCCGAGCACAACGCGATGCACGTCGTCGACGAGTCCGACGAACCCGACCTCGACGGTCTGCTTGACGCGCTCGAGAACGCGCCCGACCCCGAGGCTGACGCCGTTGTCGACGACGCCCTCGACGTTGACTCGGCTGACGAGGCTGAGGCCGCCGCCGAAGCGACGCACGACGAGTCGGAAGACGACGAGGCCGAGGTCGACCCGTACGAAGAGTTCAAGCTCGAGCTGCGCATGAAGGCCGGCAAGTGGTACGTCGTGCACTCGTACGCGGGCTTCGAAAAGCGCGTGAAGTCGAACATCGAGTCGCGCCGCATCTCGATGAACATGGAGGAGAGCATCTACGAGGTGCAGGTCCCCATGGAGGACGTGGTCGAGATCAAGAACGGCCAGCGCAAGCTCGTCAACCGCGTGCGCATCCCCAGCTACGTGCTCGTCCGTATGGATCTGAATGAAGACAGCTGGTCGGTCGTGCGTCACACGCCCGGCGTCACCGGCTTCGTGGGCAACGCCCACAACCCGACGCCGCTGCGCTTCGACGAGGCGTTCCAGATGCTGAAGTCGACCGTGCAGGTCGCCGAAGCCCCGGCCAAGCCGGGTGCGGCGAAGTCGGGCGGCGCGGCTGCCCGCGTGATCCCCGCCGAGGTCGACTTCGAGATCGGCGAGACGATCACCATCAAGGAGGGCTCGTTCGCCGGCCTTCCCGGCACGATCAACGAGATCAAGCCCGAGAGCGGCAAGCTCACCGTGCTCGTCTCGCTGTTCGAGCGCGAGACCCCCGTCGAGCTCTCGTTCGACCAGGTCACCAAGCTCTAAGCAGCCCCACGAAACCACCGCGGCGCGCACCGGGCGCGCAGGCGGGAGCGCAGCATCCATCGATTCATTCGGGGGATGCCGCACGACAGTAAGGAAAGAAACATGGCACCGAAGAAGAAGGTCTCGGGTCTCATCAAGTTGCAGATCCAGGCCGGCGCCGCCAACCCCGCCCCGCCCATCGGCCCGGCGCTCGGTCAGCACGGCGTCAACATCATGGAGTTCTGCAAGGCGTACAACGCGGCGACCGAGTCGCAGCGCGGCAACGTCATCCCCGTCGAGATCACCGTGTACGAAGACCGTTCGTTCACGTTCATCCTGAAGACCCCGCCGGCCGCTGAGCTCATCAAGAAGGCCGCGGGCGTCAACAAGGGTTCGTCGACGCCCCACACCGTGAAGGTGGCCAAGATCACCCGCGACCAGGTGCGCGCCATTGCCGAGCAGAAGCAGGCCGACCTGAACGCGAACGACATCGACGCCGCCGAGAAGATCATCGCCGGCACCGCCCGCAGCATGGGCATCACCGTCGAGTAATCGGCGCCTCACACACCTTCACTCAGCGGGAGAGCCAGCCAGGCTCGTCAACCGCGAACTCACGTACAGGAGACGCAACATGGCACAGAAGTCGAAGGCCTACCGGGCCGCGGCCGAGAAGATCGAGGCCGGCAAGTACTACACCCCCGCGGAGGCCGTCTCGGTCGCCCGCGAAACGGGTTCGAAGAAGATGGATTCGACCGTCGAGGTCGCGCTGAAGCTCGGCGTCGACCCCCGTAAGGCCGACCAGATGGTGCGTGGCACCGTCAACCTGCCGCACGGCACGGGCAAGACCGCCCGCGTCATCGTGTTCGCCACCGGCCCCGCGGCCGAGGCGGCCATCGCGGCCGGTGCCGACGAGGTCGGTGGCGCCGAGCTCATCGAGAAGGTCGCGGGCGGCTACACCGCCTTTGACTCGGCGGTGTCGACCCCCGAGCTCATGGGCCAGGTCGGTCGTCTCGGTAAGGTGCTCGGCCCCCGCGGCCTCATGCCGAACCCGAAGACCGGCACCGTGACCCCCGATGTCGCGAAGGCCGTCACCGACATCAAGGGCGGAAAGATCGAGTTCCGCGTCGACAAGCACGCCAACGTGCACTTCGTCGTCGGCAAGACCGGCTTCACCACCGAGCAGCTGACCGAGAACATCACGGCCGCGCTCGACGAGGTCGTTCGCCTGAAGCCGTCGAGCTCGAAGGGCCGCTACATCCAGAAGGGCTCGGTCTCGACCACCTTCGGCCCCGGAATCCCGCTCGACGTCAACTCGATCTAGTTCGAGTTCTCGAACGCCTGCAACGGCCCCGCTTCGGCGGGGCCGTTGTCGTTTTCGCGGGGTCGTCGTATCAGGATGCGCGGCGCGCGTTCGCGGGGCTGCGTGCGGATGCGCGGCACCGTCGCCACCACGGCCACCACTGCACGAGTTGCCCCTCGTGGTGTGTTTCGCGCTGATGACCTGACCACAACGGGCAACTCGACTCCGCACGGCGCCGCCACCACGCGCAACCCACCGAGCCCGATGACGGCGCCTCCGTTGGCGGCGTCACGGCCGCGCGTGGGACAAGAAACTCGCGAAACGTCAGTTGTGGGGCTTACGCGAGGGTGAGACCCCCACCACTGACCATTCGACGCACGCGGTGGCAGGATGCGCGGTGCGGGTATCGCGGCGAGCTCGCGCGCTACTCGGCGACGGTCAGCACGAGCTTGCCGCGCACGTGGCCGCGCTCGAGTACGCGGTGTGCCTCGGCCGCCTCGGCGAGCGGGTAGGTGCGCTCGACGTTCACGCGCAGGTCGCCCGCATCGATGAGCCGCGAGATGACCCCGAGGGTTGACCCCGAGGGGGCGACCCGAAAGCCGGTTGCCCGCACGCCGGCGGCCGCGGCCTCGTCCTCCATCGTCGCCCAGCTGCCCGTCGGCGCGTTGACGAGCAACCCGCCCGGCCGCAGTACTTTCAGCGAGCGTGACCCCGTGTGGTCGTGCACGTTGCCGATGAGGTCGATGACGACATCCACCTCGTCGATCGCGTCCTCGAAACGCTCGGCTGCGTAGTCGATGACGCGGGATGCCCCGAGCTCGTGCAACCAGCCGACATTGCGCTGCGAGGAGGTTGCGATCACGCGCGCCCCGAAGTAGGCGGCGAGCTGCACCGCGATGTGACCGACGCCTCCGGCGCCCGCGTGAATCAGCATCCGCTGCCCGTCGTGCGCCTTCGCCACCTCGACGACCATGCCCCACGCGGTGAGCGCCGCGAGCGGAACCGCGGCCGCTTCGACGGCGCTCAAGGTCGTCGGCGCGGGGGCGAGAAACGCCTCGGGCAGCACGGCGTACTCGGCGTAGGTGCCGTCGAACCGCGGCACCATCGTCATGCCGTACACACGCCGGCCCGGCTGCAGCGGGTGAGCCTGGTACGGCGACTCGACGACTTCGCCACAGAGGTCGTAACCGAGAATCGCGGGGTAGTGGCGGATCGCCCCCGACACCCCGCGCCCGGCGCGCGTCTTCGCGTCGATCGGGTTGACGCCCGCGGCGAGCACGCGCACGAGCACCTCGGCGTTTGCCCGCACTGGCAGCGGCGCGTCGATCAGCTGCAACACCTCAGGGTCGCCGAGCTCGCTCATGCCGATCGCGCGCATCGTGTTCATCGCTGTGCCCTTTCCGCCCGCGCGGCACCGTCGCCGCCCCTCCATTCTGGCGGCGACGTGTTTCCGCTGGGTCACGGCCGCGCGGCCAGTGTGTGAACGCCGCACCGTGCCCACGGGAGCGACCGTCGGGCGACTGTGGGGCGCGCGACGCGCATCCGTTCATTGGGCGCGTTTAGCTGCCTCATAGAATCAGCACAGACCGCGCATAGCGGGCTGCGAACAATGGAAAGCATGACCGACACCGAAACGCTGCCAGAGACCCCCCGGCTGACGCGCCCCGACGGTTCACCCGTGCGGGCGCTCGTTGTCGACGACGAGCCGTCGCTGGCCGACCTTGTCTCGATGGCACTCCGCTACGAAGGGTGGGATGTCAAGAGCGCGCTGAGCGGTGAGGCCGCGATCGCCGAGGCCAAGAGTTTTCAGCCAGACATCGTGGTGCTCGACATCATGCTGCCCGACATCGACGGCCTCGAGGTGCTGAAGCGGATGCGCGGTGACGGTCGCGACGTTCCGGTGCTGTTTCTGACGGCGAAAGACGCCGTCGACGACCGCGTCGCCGGACTCACCGCCGGTGGCGACGACTACGTGACGAAGCCGTTCAGTCTTGAAGAGCTCGTCGCGCGCCTGCGCGGGCTGATCCGCCGCAGCGCCAGCGTGGTGAGCGAGCGGGCCGACCCCGAGATTCGCGTCGGTGAGCTGGTCTTGAACGAAGAGAGTTACGAGGTGCGCCGCGGCGACACCGAGATCGAGCTCACCGCGACCGAGTTCGAGCTGCTGCGCTACCTCATGCGCAACCCCCGTCGCGTGCTGTCGAAGTCACAGATTCTTGACCGCGTGTGGAGCTACGACTTCGGCGGCCGTTCCAGCATCGTCGAGATCTACATTTCGTACCTCCGCAAGAAGATCGACACCCTCGGTGAGCCGATGATTCACACCGTTCGCGGCGTCGGCTACCTGATCAAGCCGGTCTCGTAATGCTCGGCCGCTGGTCGCTGCAGCGGCGGCTCATCGCGGGAATCCTCGCGCTGCTGACGCTCGCGACCCTCGGCATCGGCCTCATTAGCACCGTCGCCCTGCGCTCGTCGCTTGTCGCTCAGCTGGACGACGAGCTGCGCGACACCGCCACCCGCGTCGAGTTTGCGGTCGGCAGTCGGCCCGCCGACCCGCGCCTCGGATTCGCGCCTGGCCTGCCCGTCGGTAGCCTCATCGCCTTCATCGGCGAGAGCGGTCGGGTGAGCGCCGCTTACCTCGACGACGAAGCCCAGGTGCGGCGACTGTCTCAGCTGCAGCTGGGGGTGCTCGCCGACACGACACTTGACCACCCGCGCACGATCCGGTTCCCCGGCATTGGGGGCGAGTTCCGCCTGCTCGCGACGGAACTGCCCGGCGGCACTACCCTGCTCGTCGGGCTGTCGACGCAGGAGGTCGTCATCACGACGAGTCGCCTCGGCGCCGTGATCACGATCATCCTCGTCGGCACGCTGGCCGTGGCGGCCCTCTTGGGAAGCTCGGTCGTGCGATTCGCGCTCTCGCCGCTGACGCGCATCCGTCAGACGGCGACCGAGATCGCGAGCCTCCCGCTCGAGAAGGGCGAGGTCGACCTGCGCAGCCAGATTGTCGCGATCGAGGCCGATGCCGACCCCGAGACCGAGGTCGGCCAGCTGGGGGGTGCGTTCGCCCGCATGATCGACCACGTGCAGTTGTCGCTGGATGCGCGCGAGGCGAGCGAACAGAAGGTGCGCCGTTTTGTGGCCGACGCGAGTCACGAGCTGCGCACGCCCCTCGCCGCGATCCGCGGGTACTCAGAACTCACCCGCCGCGGCGGCCACGAGTTGCCCGACGACGTGCGCCACGCCCTCAGCCGCATCGAGAGCGAGTCGGTGCGCATGTCGGGCCTCGTCGACGACCTGCTCTTGCTCGCGCGCCTCGACGAGGGCCGCCAGCTCGCCCGCGAGGCGGTCGACCTGGGCCGCCTCGTCGTCGACATCACGGCGGATGCGCGCGCCGCGTCGCCGGATCACGACTGGGTCGTGCGAGTGCCCGAGAACCCGGTCGTCGTGCTCGGAGACCAGCCGCGCCTGCACCAGGCCGTCGCGAACCTCCTGGCGAACGCCCGCGTGCACACACCAGCCGGCACGCAGGTGACCGCGGCCGTGGGAGTGCTCGACGGCAGCGCGATCGTCACCGTCACGGATACGGGGCCGGGGATCCCGCCCGAGGTGCAGCCGGTCTTGTTCGAGCGATTCGCTCGCGCCGACACCTCGCGCTCGCGGGCGACCGGGTCGACGGGGCTGGGCCTCGCGATCACCGCGGCGATTGTGCGCGCCCACGACGGCGTCGTCGACGCGGTGTCGCAGCCGGGGCAGACGGTGTTCCGCATGCGGCTGCCTCTCGCCCCCGACGCCTAGGCTCGCACCATGCAGATCATCGTCACCGGTTCCAGCGGCAAGCTCGGCGTCGGCGTCGTGGCGGCCCTCCGCGAGGCCGGCCACCGCGTCATCGAGTTCGACGCTCGCGCCCCGCGCACCCCCGACGCCGTGCAGATCGACATCACCGACTTCGGCCAGGTGTCGGAGGCGATCGCGGGCGTCGATGAGCGTCACAGTGGCGTGGATGCCGTGGTGCATCTCGCGGCGGTTCCCGCTCCGGGCCTGGTCCCCGACACGGCGCTCATCACGCAAAACCTGACGATGACGATCAACGTGTTCCAGGCCGCTCGGCGGGCCGGCGTGAAACGCATCGTGCACGCGTCGAGTGAGACCCTGCTCGGCATTCCCATGGCGATCGACCCGCCGTACGCCCCGCTCGATGAGGCGGCCGAGACGCGGCCCGAGTTCATGTATGCCGTCGGCAAGCACCTCGAGGAGGAGCTGGCGAAGAAGCTTGTGCGCTTCGACCCCGAGCTGAGAATCACCGGCCTGCGTTTCAGCAACGTCATGGCCGAGGAGGACTACGCCGAATTCCCGTCGTGGCAGAACGACACGAGTGTCCGGCGGTGGAACCTGTTCGGCTACATCGACCGTCGCGACGGCGGCCAGGCCGTGTTGCGCGCGCTCGAGAATGCGGCGCCCGGCTACGACACCTTCATCATCGCCGCGGCCGACACGGTTATGGAGCGGCCGAGTGCCGAGCTCATAGCGGCCGAGTTCCCCGCCGTGCGGCTCACGCGCGAACTCGTCGGCCGTGAAACCCTGCTCGACATCACCCGCGCCCGCGAGGTGCTCGGCTACGAGCCGCGGCATTCGTGGCGTGACCACGTCTGAGACGGGACTCGATTTGGCGGGCGGGCCGTGCATCCCGTAGCCTGATCACGCCCAAGACCGCTGGTTGTC
>DASSWY010000175.1:0-2352 GCA_035704325.1 Microcella sp.
AAACGACGTCTACCTGCGCGACATCTGGCCCGACGCCGATGAGGTGCAGAAGACGATCGACTCGTCGATCGACACGGCCATGTTCGACAAGCAGTACGCCTCGGTGTTCGACGGTGACGAGCGCTGGCGTTCGCTGCCGACCCCGTCGGGCGCGACGTTCGAGTGGGACGCCGAGTCAACCTACGTGCGCAAGCCCCCGTACTTCGAGGGCCTCACGCTCGAGCCGGCACCCGTCGTTGACATCTCGGGAGCCCGCGTGCTCGCGAAGCTCGGCGACTCGGTGACGACCGACCACATCAGCCCCGCTGGGTCGATCAAGGCTGACACTCCCGCCGGTCGCTACCTGACCGAGCACGGCGTCGAGCGTAAAGACTTCAACTCGTACGGATCGCGCCGCGGCAACCACGAGGTCATGATTCGCGGAACCTTCGCGAACATCCGCCTCAAGAATCAGCTGCTGGATGGCGTCGAGGGTGGCTACACCCGCGACTTCACGACCGCCGACGGCGCCCAGTCATTCATCTACGACGCGAGCGAAAACTACGCGGCCGCGGGCACGCCGCTCGTGGTCTTCGCGGGCAAAGAGTACGGTTCGGGCTCGAGTCGCGACTGGGCGGCCAAGGGCACGAGCCTGCTCGGCGTGCGCGCCGTCATCGCCGAGAGCTTCGAGCGCATTCACCGCTCGAACCTCATCGGAATGGGCGTCGTGCCGCTGCAGTTCCCGGCGGGCGAAACGGCCGACAGCCTCGGACTCGATGGCACGGAGGAGATCGCGATCTCGGGAATCACCGAACTGAACGAGGGCCGCACGCCCCGCACGGTTCGCGTGGTGGCTACGCCGACCGCGCACTCGCCGGAGGGCAAGCAGACCATTGAGTTCGACGCGGTTGTGCGGATCGACACCCCCGGTGAAGCCGACTACTACCGCAACGGCGGCATCCTGCAGTACGTGCTGCGCAGCCTCGTCTAGGCCAGCGCGCTCGCCACACAGCCCGGCCCCTCACCGCGAGGGGCCGGGCTGTGTGGCGTATCGGAAACCTTCCAGAAAACGATCAGGAAACGGGATGCCGTGTGCGGCCGATCCTCTGGCGCGACCCCGTATCGTGAAGGGATGGAGCTACTTCCGACGATCCGTGAGCCGCGCGACCTGGATGCGCTGAGCGCCACCCAGCTCGAGCAGCTTGCCGACGAGATTCGCCGCTTTCTGGTCACCGAGGTCTCGAAGACCGGTGGTCACCTCGGGCCGAACCTCGGCGTCGTCGAACTGACGCTCGGTATCCACCGCGTCTTCGACTCACCTCGCGACGCGATCGTGTTCGACACCGGCCACCAGTCGTACGTACACAAGCTGTTGACGGGCCGCCAGGACTTCTCGGGGCTGCGCCAGAAGGGCGGGCTCGCCGGGTATCCGCAGCGCTCCGAGTCGCCGCACGACATCGTCGAGAGTTCGCACGCCTCCAGCTCGCTGAGCTGGGCCGATGGCATCTCACGCGCCTATGAGATGACCGGCCAGGGTGACCGCCACGTCGTCGCCGTCGTCGGCGACGGCGCGCTGACGGGCGGCATGACCTGGGAGGCGCTCAACAACATCACCGACGACAACAGTCGCAACCTCGTCATCATCGTGAACGACAACGGGCGCTCCTACGCCCCCACGATCGGCGGCATGGCGCGCTTCCTGTCCGGCGTGCGCACGCGCCGCTCGTACCGCACGTTCCGTCGGCGTACGGAGGCGATGTTCGACCATCTCGGCGCCCCGGGTCGGGCCTTCTACCGCGGCGTGCGCGGCGGACTACACGGCTTCCTGTCCCGCTTCACCAACAACGAGGCGCTGTACTCGAACCTCGACATCAAGTACGTCGGCCCGATCGACGGCCACGACATTCGCGACGTTGAGCGCGCACTGCGCCAGGCGAAAGAGTACGAAGCGCCCGTGATCGTGCACGCGATCACTCAGAAGGGCAAGGGCTACGAGCCGGCCCTCGCCGACGTCGCCGATCAGTTCCACGCCGTGGGCCAAATTGACCCCGAGACCGGTGAGTCGGTGGAAACGTCGAGCGCCCCCTCGTGGACGAGCGTGTTCGCCGATGAGTTGGTGCGTCTTGCCGACCGCGACGAGAGACTGGTGGGCATCACGGCCGCCATGCTGCGTCCGACGGGTCTGCACAAGCTTGCCGAGAAGCACCCGCACCGCGTCTTTGACGTCGGTATCGCCGAGCAGCACGCCGTCGCCTCGGCGGCGGGCCTCGCCTATGGCGGGCTGCACCCCGTCGTCGCTGTGTACGCCACGTTCATCAACCGCGCCTTTGATCAGGTGCTGATGGATGTCGCCCTCCACAAGGCGGGGGTCAC
>DASSWY010000215.1:0-8126 GCA_035704325.1 Microcella sp.
GCGATCGCAGAATCGCGCTGCTTCTCAAGCGTCTGGATCTCGAGGCGCATCTCGTTCTCGAGGCCGGGCATGTCGGAGTGACGGCCCTCTTCGTCGACCGAGATCACCATGTAGGCGGCGAAGTAGATGACCTTTTCGAGGTCTTTCGGCGCCATGTCGAGCAGGTAACCGAGACGGCTCGGAACACCCTTGAAGTACCAGATGTGGGTGACCGGGGCGGCGAGCTCGATGTGGCCCATGCGCTCACGGCGCACAGCCGACTTCGTGACCTCAACGCCACAGCGCTCACACACGATGCCCTTGAAGCGCACGCGCTTGTACTTGCCACACGAGCACTCCCAGTCGCGGGAGGGCCCGAAGATCTGCTCGCCGAAGAGGCCGTCCTTTTCAGGCTTCAGCGTGCGGTAGTTGATGGTTTCCGGCTTCTTGACCTCGCCGTACGACCATTTGCGGATGTCGTCGGCCGTAGCCAGACCGATCTGCAGGTAGTCGAAAGTAGTTGCGTCGAGCACAGGTTCTTCTCTCTCGTAACAGTCTTTGTCAGTACTCGGGGGCGCTTAGATCTCGTCGATCGACGACGACTCGAAGCGGCTAGAGATGTTGATGCCGAGCTCTTCAGCGGCACGGTAGACCTCGTCATCCGTGTCTTTGAGGCTCAGCGCCGTACCGTCGGCCGAGAGCACCTCGACGTTCAGGCAGAGCGACTGCATCTCTTTGATCAGAACCTTGAAGCTCTCGGGGATACCCGGCTCCTGGATGTTCTCGCCCTTGACGATCGACTCGTACACCTTGACGCGGCCGAGGATGTCGTCGGACTTGATGGTCAGGATCTCTTGCAGCGCGTACGCAGCGCCGTACGCCTCGAGAGCCCAGACCTCCATCTCACCGAATCGCTGTCCACCGAACTGCGCCTTACCACCGAGCGGCTGCTGGGTGATCATCGAGTACGGACCCGTCGAACGCGCGTGGATCTTGTCGTCGATGAGGTGGTGCAGCTTCAGGATGTACATGTAGCCGACCGAGATCGGGTCGGGGAACGGCTCGCCCGAACGACCGTCGAACAGTCGCGCCTTACCGGTCGAGTCGATCATGCGCTGACCGTCGCGGTTCGGCAGGGTCGAGTCGAGCAGACCCGCAATCTCGTCCTCACGGGCACCGTCGAACACCGGGGTGGCGATCTTGGTGCCGGGAGCAGCCTCGCGCGCCTCGGCGGGGATGCCGGCGGCCCAGTCGGGGTTGCCCTCGACCTTCCAGCCGCGCGATGCCGCCCAACCCATGTGGATCTCGAGGATCTGGCCGAAGTTCATGCGGCCGGGAACACCGAGCGGGTTGAGGACGATGTCGACCGGCGTGCCGTCTTCGAGGAAGGGCATGTCTTCGACGGGGAGGATCTTCGAGATGACGCCCTTGTTGCCGTGGCGGCCCGAGAGCTTGTCACCCTCAGAGATCTTGCGCTTCTGGGCGATGTAGACGACCACGCGCTGGTTGACGCCCGAGCCGAGCTCGTCGTCACCGTCTTCGGCGTCGAACACCTTGACACCGATGATCGTGCCCTGCTCGCCGTGGGGAACCTTCAGCGAGGTGTCGCGAACCTCACGGCTCTTCTCGTTGAAGATGGCGCGCAGCAGACGCTCTTCGGCCGACAGCTCGGTCTCGCCCTTCGGCGTGACCTTGCCGACGAGGATGTCGCCGGGGCGGACCTCGGCACCGATGCGGATGATGCCGCGCTCGTCGAGGTCGGCCAGCAGCTCGGGGCTGACGTTCGGCAGGTCGCGAGTGATCTCTTCCTTACCGAGCTTCGTGTCGCGCGCGTCGACCTCGTACTCCTCGATGTGGATCGAGGAGAGGGTGTCGTCCTTCACCAGGTTCTGGCTGAGGATGATCGCGTCTTCGAAGTTGTAGCCCTCCCACGACATGAACGCCACGAGGAGGTTCTTGCCGAGCGCGAGCTCGCCGTTCTCGGTTGCGGGGCCGTCGGCGATGACCTCGCCGGCCTCGACGCGCTCGCCAGCGGAGACGATCACGCGGTGGTTGTAGTTCGTGCCCTGGTTCGAGCGGTCGAACTTGCGCAGGAAGTACTCCTTCGTGCCGCCCTCATCGAGCTGCAGCACGACGCGGTCGGCCGACACCTCGGCGACGACACCGGCCTTCTCGGCGGTGATGACGTCACCCGCGTCGATCGCGGCGTAGTTCTCCATACCGGTTCCGACGAGCGGCGACTCAGAACGCAGCAGCGGCACAGCCTGGCGCTGCATGTTCGCACCCATGAGGGCGCGGTTCGCGTCGTCGTGCTCAAGGAACGGGATGAGCGAGGTCGCCACCGACACCATCTGGCGCGGCGAGACGTCCATGTAGTCGACCTGGTCGGACGGGACGAGCTCAACCTCACCACCCGGCTTACGCACGAGCACACGGTCGTCGGCGAACGAACCGTCGGCCTTCAGCGGAGCACCGGCCTGGGCGACAATGAAGTCGTCCTCCTCGCTCGCGGTCAGGTAGTCGATCGTTTCGGTGACCTTGCCCTTGGTGACGCGACGGTACGGCGTCTCGATGAAACCGAAGGCGTTGATGCGGGCGAACGACGCGAGCGAGCCGATGAGGCCGATGTTCGGGCCTTCCGGGGTCTCGATCGGGCACATGCGGCCGTAGTGCGAGGGGTGCACGTCGCGCACCTCGACGCCGGCACGCTCACGCGACAGACCACCCGGGCCGAGCGCCGAGAGGCGACGCTTGTGGGTGAGGCCCGCGAGCGGGTTGTTCTGGTCCATGAACTGCGACAGCTGCGAGGTGCCGAAGAACTCCTTGATCGCGGCCACGACGGGGCGCACGTTGATCAGGGTCTGCGGCGTGATCGCCTCGATGTCTTGCGTGGTCATGCGCTCGCGGACAACGCGCTCCATGCGCGAGAGCCCCGTGCGGACCTGGTTCTGGATCAACTCACCGACGGCGCGGATACGACGGTTACCGAAGTGGTCGATGTCGTCGACGTCGAGGCGAATGTTCGCCTTCTTGCCCGAGCGAAGACCCTCGATCTCGGTGCGACCCTCGTGCAGCGACACCATGTACTTGATCGTCGCGACGATGTCGTCGACGGTCAGCACCGAGTCGCTCAGCGGGGCCTCGAGGCCGAGCTTGCGGTTGATCTTGTAGCGACCGACCTTCGCGAGGTCGTAGCGCTTCGAGTTGAAGTAGAAGTTGTCGAGCAGCGCACGCGCGGCCTCGGCGGCAACCTGCTCGCCCGGACGCAGCTTGCGGTAGATGTCTTTGAGCGCCTCTTCCTTCGTGAGGACGGTGTCTTTCTCGAGGGTCTGCTCGATCGACTCGACGCCGGCGAAGGCCTCGCGGATCTCCTCGGTGGTCATGCCGAGCGCCTTCAGGAAGACGGTGACCGACTGCTTGCGCTTGCGGTCGATGCGCACGCCGACCTGGTCGCGCTTGTCGATCTCGAACTCAAGCCACGCGCCGCGGCTGGGGATGATGCGCGCGGTGTAGATGTCTTTGTCGCTCGTCTTGTCGGCCGTGCGCTCGAAGTACACGCCGGGCGAACGAACGAGCTGCGAGACGACGACACGCTCGGTGCCGTTGATGATGAACGTGCCGCGCTCGGTCATGAGCGGGAAGTCGCCCATGAAGACGGTCTGCGTCTTGATCTCACCGGTCATGTGGTTCATGAACTCGGCCTCGACGTAGAGCGGCGCGGCGTAGGTCTTGCCACGCTCTTTGCACTCGTCGATCGAGTACTTCTGCTCTTCGAGGTAGGGGTTCGTGAACGACAGCTGCATCGTCTCGCCGAGGTCTTCGATGGGAGAGATCTCTTCGAAGATCTCTTCCAGACCGCTGCGGGTCGGCACGTCGGTGCGGCCGGCGGCCTCAGCCTCGGTGACGCGCGCCTGCCAGGCCTCGTTACCGACGAGCCAGTCGAAGCTCTCGGTCTGCAGGGCCAGCAGGTCGGGGACGGTCAGCGTGTCGCTGATCTTGGCGAACGACAAACGCGATGCGTTTCGGCCGTTCTTCGTGGTGGGGTTCGTGCGAGAGGTGCGCGAAGCAGCCAAGGATCTTCCTCCGTGGGCGTGGGAGCCCGTTGCTGTCGGTGACGTGTCGTCAGTGACAGTGTGCGGTCGGTGTGAATGCGCAGTTGTAGCCTCGAGGAACCGGGAGTACCGGCCCCACCCCGCCGCTATACTCGGGGCACGTCAGCCGACCACCATTTGACGGCTGAAACGTTCGGGGAGCGCAAACCTCAATACTAGGCCTCTGCGACGCGCCCTGTCCAGTCGCATTCTTGACCGATTGCGGTCGCTGCGCTATAACCGCCCGACGCACCCCGTGCATCCGCCCCGATGCTTCGCATCGCTGTGGCACGCTTGCCGCATGGCGGACCGCATCGAAACCCGGTTGGCGAACGGGATGCTCGCCCACATCAACGAGGACCGCTGGCAGGCGGGCGCCTACGAACTCGTCGTCGACGGCACGCCGCAGTCGCACGTCGACCTCGACAATCCGAGCCGCCTGTTCTTCGAATACGTGCAGCGCATCGGTCACGTGATCGACGCGTGGGGTGAGCCCGGCCAGCCCGTGACCGCGCTGCACCTCGGCGCGGGCGCCATGACGCTGCCCCGCTACATCCACGCCACCCGGCCCGGCTCACGTCAGCAGGTCGTCGAACTCGAACGCGAGCTGGTCGACTTTGTGCGGGCGCACCTTCCGTTGCCGAAGGGCGCGAGCATCCGCGTTCGATACGGGGATGCGCGCGAGACGCTCGCGCAGCTGCCCGCCGGATTGCGGGGCCAGGTCGACATCGTCGTGGTCGACGTGTTCGGGGGCGCGCGCATTCCGGCCCACGTGACGAGCGTGGAGTTTTACGAGGAGGTGCGGGCGCTGCTCGCGCCGGGCGGGATTGTGGCCGTCAACATCGCCGACGGCCCCGGCCTCGCCTTTGCCCGGGCGCAGGCCGCGACACTGCGCTACGTGTTCGCCGACGTCATCGCGCTCGCCGAGTCGGGCGTACTGAAGAGCCGGCGCTTCGGGAATGTGGTGATGGCGGCGGGGGTCGAGCAGTTGCCTGTCGCGTGGTTGCCTCGGCTGCTCGCGGGTGGGCCGCACCCGGCATCGGTGCTCGGGGGCGACGAGCTGACGAAGTGGATTGCCGGGGCGCCCGTCGCGACCGACGCGACAGCTGTTCCGTCGCCGCCGCCCAGCAAGAGCGTCTTCTCGACGCGCTGACTCGTGTCAGCCCCCGCGGCTCAGTCGGCGGGTGGCGCCACGACGAGCGCCGGCCGCAGGCGATCGAGCTGCCCGACCGCAGCCTCGACATCGAGGGGTGACACGTCACAGTCGGTGAGAGTCTCACGAACGAGTCGCAAGAACGTGTCCATGTGCTCGTCGCTGAGCGCAAGGTGACGGTGCGCCTCGCGCATACCCTGGCCGGTGTAGCGCTCGGGGCCCCCGAGGATCGCGATCAGGTAGTCGGAGCGGTGCTGCACGATCGCGTCGTAGTCGAGGTGGGCGAAGAAACGACCAAGCACGGGGTCGACCTTGATGCGGTCGGAGAGCTCGCGCACGGCGCGGTCGAGCCCCGCCTCACCGCCCAGCCTCTCGTAGAGCCCCATTAGCGACGCTTCCTGGTCGCACCGACCCTCGGCACAACTTCACTGAGAGTAGCTCTCACCTCAGGAAGTGCCCACCCCCCATTCAGGCGGCCCACGCAGGCTGGTGAGACGCGTCGGCGAGGCGACCGCCTCGGCACGCGCGATTCGTCAGGGAGCCGCCATGAGCATCCGCCCGCACCGCCGAACGCTCGTCGTCGCCGCGACCACCGCCGCCCTCGCGCTTGTGTTTGCGGGGTGTGCCGCGGAGCCCGAGGCGTCGACGCCGAGCGCGGCCCCGCGGCCGGCCCCGAGCGAGGTTCCGGCTCCGTCACCCAGCGAGACGGCCGCTCCTGACACCGGGCTGAGCGGCTACGTGCTGCCGGCCGGCGAGGTCGACGCTCTCGTCACGGGCCTCGCCGCGCCCTGGTCAGTGGCGCCGCTCGAGAACGGCTCGGTGCTGATCAGCGAGCGCGATTCGGCCCGAATCCACGAGGTGACGGCTGACGGGGCCGTTCGCGAGCTCGCCACCGTGCCGGGGGTCGTGCCCGGGGGCGAGGGCGGACTGCTCGGCCTCGCGGTTCACGAGGGGGGCGAGGCAAGCACGCTGTTCGTATACCTCACGGCGGGTGGAGACAACCGCGTGCTGCGTGGTGAGGTGACGGGCGAGCCCGGCGCCCTGCAGCTGGGCGAGTTGACCCCGGTCATCACGGGGATCCCGAAGGCGCGCACGCACAACGGCGGGCGGCTCGCGATCGGCCCCGACGAGAAGCTGTACGTGACGACGGGCGACGCGCAGGTACTCGACGCCGCGCAAGACCCGGCCTCGCTCGCCGGCAAGATTCTGCGCCTCGAGCTCGACGGCAGCGTTCCCGCCGACAACCCCACCGCGGGCTCGCCCGTCTACTCGCTCGGTCACCGCAACCCGCAGGGCATCGCCTTTGACCGTGAGGGGCAGCTGTGGGCGGCCGAGTTCGGCCAGAACACCTGGGACGAGCTGAACCGCATCGAGCCCGGCGCCAACTACGGCTGGCCGATCGTCGAGGGCATCGGCGGTGACGACCGCTTCGTCGACCCGGTGCAGCAGTGGGCGACGAGCGAGGCCAGCCCCAGCGGTCTCGCGATCGCGGGCGACACGCTGTTCTTGGCGGGTTTGCGGGGGCAGCGACTGATCGCGGTCGACATCGCGAACCCCGGCGTATCGACGCCGGTCTTCGCCGGCGAATTCGGCCGCATTCGGGATGCCCTGCTCGGCCCCGATGGGCGGCTCTGGTTTCTGACAAACAACACCGACGGGCGCGGGGAGCCCGGGCCCGACGACGACCGGCTGCTCGCCGTGGAGCTTGCGCCGGCGTAGGCGGGCGGCCGGCGGCCGGCGCGCCCCACGCCCGGTCGGATCGTGTCGGTGGTCTCGCCTACCATCGGGCGCATGAGCGAGTTGCGGCAGGTCAGGCGGTGGGCCGAGGCGCTCATCACCCTGCACCTCGACGACTCGTGGAGCTTCGCGTTCGACAACGCCGCGAAGCGCGCCGGGCTCTGCGACTACGGCAAGAAACGCATCTCGGTCTCGCGCCACCTCGCCGCCCGGTGGGAGGACGACGACGTGCACCAGACCCTGCTGCACGAGGTGGCCCACGCCATGGCGGGGCCGCAGGCCGGGCACGGACCCGAGTGGAAGCGCATCGCCGCCGAACTCGGCTACGTCGGCGGCACGACTCACTCGGGCGAGATCGCGGCCGAGCGCGCCCGCTGGAAGGGCTTCTGCAAGCGAGGCCACACCTATGTGCGCTTTCGTCGGCCGACGCGCGCCGGCTCGTGCGGCAAGTGCTCGCGTCGTTACGACCCCGAGAACGTGATCCTCTGGACATCCGTCGACGGCCAGGAGGTCGTGCTCTCGACCGCCCCGAACCGCGCAATGGGGCGGCGCCGGTAGGCGCGCACCCCATTCACGTGCGGCGTTGTGTGTCGCTACGAACTACTCCGAGACGGTGACTTCCTTCCAGAACGCCACGTAGTTGCTGTAGTCGGTGCCGACGCGCTCGAACGACGACGGGATCGGCTCGGGGTAGCTCCACGCGCGGTCGGGGTACGACTGCCCGTCGACGACGACCGTGAAGTACTGGCAGTCGCCCTTCCACGGGCAGCGGTACGGCGTGGGCGACTTCTCGAGGAACTCGGCCTTCACGCTCGCCGGCGGGAAGTACCAGTTGCCCTCAATCTTGACGAGCTCGTCCTGCGAGGCCTCGGCGATGACAGTTCCGTTGATGTGCGCCTTCATGGGGCACACGCTACGGCCGGATGCTGAACTCTCGCAGGGTGAGCACGGTCGACTCTTCGAGACGGGCGCGCGCCGCGCGCACGGCGTCCACCCCCTCGGCCGCGGCGAGGCGGCGGCCCGCGACGGAGGCCGTGAGCATGTGGCCCACGGCGCCCTGGAGCCCGGCAAACGCGGCAGCGGACGCGGCCGCCTCGGGGCTCGTCGCGTCGATGCCGACCGCGCCCAGTGCATCCACGATTGCGCCGGCGAGGAGGACGTCGTCG